>JBAQPK010000361.1:0-3487 GCA_049305715.1 Desulfuromonadaceae bacterium
GGCTGTTCCTGCCGGGCAGCGCCAGCTGGCTTGATCGTTTCAAGCCAATTAATACCGGCATAAGTATGATACAGTGGGGAGAAACCTGACAACAAGCCGGCTTCCTTTCCTTCCCCCTCTTCGATGAAGCGGGGTTCCCCTTTCATCTGATAGTGCAGACTTTCCATCACTTCTTTTGCTGCCGTATCATGGCATTCGCCGCAAGTGCGGGCTCCCTCGTATGTGGCGATTTCCGCGTGCATCGGTTCGGCCGCGGCTGTTCCTGATACCGGGACTGCGATAAACGTCAAAAAACCGAGCATCAATAATCGTATATACGATTTACCATGATTGTTTCCGTCTCCTTTCTGAGTCTCTGTTGTTTCAGATACTGCTTTCGACTCTTTCATCCGCTTATTCTCCTGAAAATGACATTGAACCGTTTTTTGGGATGCAGGTTTCACTCCAAGTTTTTTTCACAGCATACCGGGAGCAGGAGGCTCGCTCAGGATATCGGCCCGTATTGTCACGACACAATTCAAGAACCATCACTATATGAGCGAACTTCCCGTTTGACTTTTTCGAATAATACACCATAATCAGGAAAAAATGCCATCTGTTCAATAATGGAGGGAGATACATGAGAACGCTGTTCCAAGTATTAGTTATTCTGCTCACTGTCTCTGGCTTAGCCTTTGCAGAAGGAGGCGGTGGAAAAAGAACGCAGCGCCCCTACGAGTACGGGACCATAACCATTGACAACTTCTCCTCGAAAGCCGGCCTTGCACCGGTTGTCTTCGACCACTGGATACACAGGAGCAAATATACCTGTCGGCTCTGCCATGTTGATCTTGGTTTCAGCATGAAAACGAACGGGTCGGGAATCACGGCCGCCGATAATATGAAGGGGTCTTTCTGCGGATCCTGCCATAACGGCGTGAGGCTTTACGGCACTGAAAAGATCTTCCAGGCATGTACCAAAAGCTTCTCGAAGAGCGACGTCAAGCGGTGCGAAAAGTGTCACCAGACGGGGCGGAATCCCAATAAGCAGCAGGCGTTCGCCAGCTTTGCGCAAAACCTCCCCAAGGGAAGGTTCGGCAACGGTATCAACTGGGAGAAGGCTGAAGCAATGGGGATGATAAAACTGATTGACTACCTGGAGGGAATTTCGTTCAAGATGGAACCGCTACCCGTGCAAAAGGATTTTGAACTTACATCCAAGGTTGGGGGGATGCCCGACATCATTTTCTCCCACCGGAAGCACACAATCTGGAACGGATGTGAGCTTTGCCACCCAGATATATTCAACGTCAAAAAAGGCGGCACCAAATACTCAATGACCGACATGTTCGAGGGAAAATACTGCGGCGTTTGCCATGACACCGTCGCATTTCGCCAGATAGATTGCCAAAAATGCCATTCAAAACCGGTTCAATAACGTTTCTGATACTTGGGTGTATGCTGTTCTTCCAGCTCTCCATCGCTTCAGAGGGGAACTATGGAGCGGTTTATACCCTGCGGCCCCTCCCACCGCCCGAGGAATACGGCAACGTACTTATTGACAGGATTTCCACCCAAAAAGGTGTCAAGCCGGTTGCCTTTTCCCACTGGCTGCACCGCCGGAAGTTCACCTGCAGGGTTTGCCATACCGATCTGGGATTCAACATGAAGGTCAACGCAACCGAGATTACCGAGGCAGGTAACCGGGCAGGCAGGTATTGCGGGGCGTGCCATAACGGCCAAATTGCTTTCCGGCACAAAGGGAACTGCGAAAAATGCCATAACGGCAACATTGCATATTCTGCGGAAAAATTTTCAGAATTTATGCAAAGGCCCTACCCTACCACGTCTTTCGGTAATTTGATCAACTGGTCCGAATCACTGAATAGGGGGATGATCTCACCGGCAAAACAGATCAGCGGGAAACCCCAGAACATCAATTTTGACAGGACGCTCATCCTTGAATCCAACTGGAGCATCATCTCTCCGGCCATCTTTCCACATAAGGCCCACGTTGAATGGCTGGACTGCAGCAGTTGTCATCCCGACATCTTTAACATCAAAAAGAAAACCACCAAACATTTTTCCATGGAGGCAATATTGGATGGCAAATTCTGCGGCGTATGCCATCTAAACGTAGCTTTCCCGATAAATTACTGCCAGGGATGTCATCCCGCTATCAAGGAACCACAGAAATGAAGAACCGGTTTCCAGTGAAGACGCTTCTGCTAGTCGGATTGCTGGCTATTTTGGCTCTCCCGCTGACATCGCACCAGCCACTGTCAGCCTTTGCCAGCGCAGACAGTCCACTCTCCGCCGGAGAAGAGTGGAAAAAAGAATTGAAGGAACTGTCCGCAACGACACAAGATGCCATGACACTGACTCCGGATGAGTTACGGTCTCTTATTGCCAGATGTGAAGCATTGAGGCCGGTAATCGAAAAACTTGAGGAACATTCCCGCAAGGTTTACCTGAAAAGGCTGGAAATGGCCAAAAAGATGTACCTTTTCGCCCTGGAGTCCAAGAAAAGCCAACCCCTCTAGGGATACCCATCCCTTCACCATCCGCCTGCATCGACTCCCACGATAATGACACAATTATCAACTTCGGCCGTTATCTTGCATCACCCTGCCACATAGATTCCGCTGACTAAAAGTCAGCCAGGCAAACCCGGCCTTCTTGATGTCCGGGCCGACCCTGAACCGAAACAGCTGCCGCTTCTTCCAGATATTGAGTCCTGATGCGAAATCGAGCCAGAGGAGGTTATATGGCTGGAACTGATCGCCAATTAACGGAACCCATGCAAAATAAATCGCCTGGAGTTCGTATGGGAGACCTAAAAATGAAAATATTAGCTCTGCTTCTGCTGACCTTCACCCTGCAAGGTTGCGTGCAAAACATCTCACCGACGGTGAAAAACTTCGATACCTTGATTCCCGGCGTAGTCCAGACCAGGAATGTCGGTGAAGCGCTCTTTGAAAAAGGAGCAGTCGAAATGGTGCCAGGGTTTCTTGTCCAGCGCGACAGCAATCTGCCGCTGATAGAACACCTGTTATTCCCCCCCGTTAAGCGTGGTGATCTCTGGGCCTGCACAGAGAAACTGCGTAACGGTGAATATTTGTGCACAAACCCCGAACTGAAGCTGAAAGATGTCCAGACCGACTCAGGAGAGACGTTCCAGCACCGGCTGCCGCAATTCATCATCGGACGCGGGGGCGAGTTTCGCGGGGTTTATTTTCCCGAGACCGGCTATATATCCCGGCAGGATGAAAACATGCTGGCAGGCCTGTTTGCCCCTGCGGAAGCGCCATTGAATGGCTCGTTCAAACATGAGTTGGTCTATAACGGGAGAACCGATGACAACATCAAGCTCATCTACCGGGAGTTCACGGAAGATTTAACAAAACCGGTCCTCTTCCAGGGCCATAGTTTCAACATCTCCTCATTGGACATTATCCGGGTTAAAGACGTCATTATTGAAGTCGTTGAGGCTAACGAATCATCTATC
>JBAQPK010000362.1:0-4005 GCA_049305715.1 Desulfuromonadaceae bacterium
ACCCTGGCGGCGGCACTTGTGCTCGTTCAAAACTGGACCGCCAGAGTGCGAACTTTTTCGATCGCCGCGCCCCGGAAGGCTTCCGCCTGATCCGGTATTGCCATCAAACATTAGCTTCCTGCTGCACCTTCATGATCCTCGTTAAATTGTCTTCTATCCAATCGGCCAGCGACTCAACTTTATGGCCGACCTCCACGCCCATCGGCGTCAAAGTGTATTCCACATGCGGCGGCACAACCGGCAATGACACACGTTTGATGAAGCCATCTTTTTCCAGACATTGCAGCGTCTGGGCAAGCATCTTTTCGCTGACACCGCCTACCTTGCGGCGTAAATCGCTGAAACGGTGCGTCCCTTCCATCAGCGCCACCAATACGAGCACTCCCCAGCGGCTGGTGACGTGCTTGAGTATTTCCCGCGATGGGCATTCAACTGCAAACAGCTCCCCGCGCCTCATCTGCTCGGATAATGTTGTTGCTTTGGTATTAGTCATTATACTTACCTTTTTGTGCGTACTTACTTTTTGTAAGGATAGCTGATATGGTTCATTTACACAACATCTCAATCAGGCATGAAAGGAGTTTTATCATGATCGTCGTTACCGGAGCTTCAGGACAATTGGGCCGTTTGGTCATAGCATCGCTGCTGAAAAAAGTGCCGGCCAAAGAAATCGTCGCAGCCGTGCGCAATGTGGAGAAGGCCAGGGATCTTGCTGAATCAGGCGTACAGGTACGTTACGCAGATTACAGCAAGCCTGCCTCGTGGGACGAGGCGCTTCAAGGCGCTGACAAGGTGCTGCTGATTTCTTCCAGCGAAATCGGGCAGCGTGCTAATCAGCATCGTACAGTTATCGAGGCAGCTAAACGTTCCGGCGTGAAACTGCTGGCCTACACCAGTGTACTGCATGCCGGGACATCACCGCTGGGTCTTGCCGCCGAGCATAGGGATACCGAGGCGTTTCTGCATGCCTCCGGAGTTCCTTTTGTGCTGCTGCGCAATGGCTGGTATACCGAGAACTACACCGCCGGGGTACCAGCCGCGCTGGCTCACGGTGGCGTGTATGGCTGTGCCGGCGATGGCCGCATCTCATCTGCCGCGCGTGCAGACTACGCGGAAGCTGCAGCTACGGTCTTGACGTCGGACAATCAGGCCGGTCGAGTTTATGAACTGGCAGGCGATACCTCCTACACCCTGACGGAGCTGGCCGGAGAAATATCACGCCAGTCCGGCAAAGACATTGGCTACGCAAACCTGCCGCAGAGCGACTACAAGGATCTCCTGATAAAGGTCGGCCTGCCGGAAGTGCTTGCAGAATTACTCGCCGATTCAGACACGGGAGCTTCAAAAGGCGCCCTCTTTGATGACAGCCGCCAGCTCAGTACACTCATCGGCCGGGCCACAACGCCGTTGGCAACGGCAATTGCGGCGATGATGTTGAAATGACCATTGAACATAAAGCACAAAACCCATCCCATCCCAACCCTCCCCCTGCCAAAAGCAGGCGCTTCCAAGCGAAGGCGAGGGAGTAAGTAAGCAGGGTGGAAGATTAGAGGTTAGAAAATAAGCGGCCACTGACAGTAGTACATCTTGACGATATCGATCGTATGGGTGAGGATAGCTCACATGGCTTAGTACATGAATACAAATTTGTCCGGGAGGTAATCGATATGAAGGTAGTGGCATTTAACGGCAGCCCCAACAGGGAAGGCAATACCTGGCATGCGTTGAAAATGGTAACGGCGGAGTTGGAGCAGGCCGGGATCGAATCCGAGATCGTGCACGTCGGCAACAAGGTGATCCGCGGTTGTACCGCCTGCGGTATGTGTTTCAAAAACAAAAACGAGAAGTGTGTCCTGCCGGGTGACGAGGTTAACGAGTGGATTCAGAAGATGAAGGCGGCGGACGGCATCATCCTCAGTTCACCGGTACACTATTCCGCCATCGCGGGCACCATGAAATCGTTCCTGGACCGTGCCTTCTACGTGACCGGCGTCAATGACGGCATGCTGCGCCACAAGGTGGGCGCCGCGGTTGTGGCGGTCCGGCGCTCGGGCGGTGTAACGGCCTTCGATCAGTTGAACAACTTCATAACCTATGCCGAGATGCTGATGCCCACCACCAACTACTGGAACGTGATCCACGGCCGAAGCCCGGGAGAGGTCACGCAGGATACGGAAGGAGTGCAGATCATGCGGGTGCTGGGGAAAAATATGGCCTGGCTGATGAAGCTGGTGGAGCATGGCAAAGGCACGATCATCCCACCGGAGCGGGAGAACAAGATCTACATGAATTTCATCCACTAAAGCAGACTGTTTCCGGATTCCGGGATACCAGAATATATTCAAAAGGCGGCCAATCGGCCGCCTTTCTCAATCCTGCAGATACTGCCGCGCCAAGCTGTACATCATTTCCAGGATCAGATATTCCTGCCTGGATCTTCCGCATGGTTTCCCTCTATGCCGCGATGGTCTCTGCACCGGCCAGCCGCCGTCCCAGTTCAAAAGCGCGTTGGCACTCCAGGGGCAACGCCTCCGTACGGCGTTTAGCTTTGTGAATTGGATCGAAGCATTCGATCACCACCTTCGAGTAATCATCCACCTGGCAGGTATCAAAAGCGCACAACGACTCGGCAGGGCCAAGGATCAGCTGCGCATAGCGCTCATTGGTGTTGAAGATCTGTTCGTATCCATATTCCTGACTTATTTTTTCGGGGACATTCATAGTGTAGATGAAACCGGTCTTGATCTGCTTCGGGAGCAGGGTGCCATACGGTACCGTATAGGTAAGGTATTGAAACAGCAGTCGTTCGAGAAAGCTGCGCGTCTCGCCGGTAACCGTTCCGAAGTAGATCGGCGAACCGATGACGAGGGCATCGGCGGCGGCGATCTTTTCCAGCACCGGCGCCAGATCGTCGCGCATGACGCATTTCCCGTAACTTTTGCCCCCGCGTGTTTTGCAGGCGAAGCAGCTTATACACCCCTTAAAGTCCAGATCGTAAAGATGCACCAGTTCCGTTGTGGCCCCTTGTGCTGCGGCTCCATCCAGTGCCTTGGCCACCAGCGTAGCCGTGTTCCATTGTTTCCGCGGACTGCCGTTGATTCCGATGACGTTCATGTGTGTTGCTCCTTTCGTGACGGTTTGATTAACTCGGGGTGAAGCTCGATAAACCAGGCCTACGCACCGGCACAGTGATCATGGATCGCGCCGTAGAATTGCTCAAGTTAACGCGACGGTAAAGACCTAGCCTTGGCTACCTAAGGGTACCAAAAAAGGGGACAGGCTGATTATTCGATAAATCAGCCTGTCCCCTTTTTCTCCGCAGGCGCAATCAAATCAGCTCCTTGCTCCAGAACTGCATGGGGTGATCACGTTTGACACCATCGGTCTCACGCCAGATGAAGTGAGTGGTCACCCCGGGAAGCCGGACAAAACCGGTACGGGCAAGGAATCTTGTGACGGGGATGTAGTCATGGGGGCGCGAGGGATGATCATCGGGGCGCTCAACCGTGGCACAGGTGAATCTGTGGTAGCGACCGAGAGGATGGATGTGGCTTTCCAGTCGGGCGAGCAGCTTCTGGCCCAGTCCGCAATTGCGGTAGGCCGGGCGAAAGAGCAGTTCCCCGATGTAATATATCTCGTTGAGCGGAAACGTAGTCCCGGCAAAGGCGTCAACCATCTGGACATCTTCATGGATAAGCGGCATACCGGTAGCAGCCCCGATAATGGCAGATCCATCAGAGGCGAGAATGACACAGGCATCAGGTGCCTCGGCATATGTGCCCAGGTAATTGAGCTCATCCTCTCTACGCCCTTGATACAGATAGGGATACTCCTGGAAGATATCGAGGCGGAGCGTTGCCACATCGTCCAGACAATCTGCAATCGCTGCCCCGGTCAATAATTGCTCGGTAATTGCCTTACAGTGATTCATGTCGGGCCTCTCGGTAATGCCCATTCGCCGTTTTAGTCCATCGGACAAGAGTTTGTTTCAGGGCTTCGATCGCC
>JBAQPK010000363.1:0-13929 GCA_049305715.1 Desulfuromonadaceae bacterium
CCAAATGCTTTTAGATACCAACACAACGGCTTCACGAATATTTTCCGGCAAAGGCGCCACCCATTTCAGACAATGGTGGCGCCTTTGCGTTTTAGAGAGGTAGATCATGGCCAAGCCCGACTGGTACGATACCGATAACTGCGAAACCAACGACAAGGGCGCGCCCAAGTTCTGCAAAAAGTCAGAACCGGGGGAGGGAACTGAGCGCTCCTGCGCCTATGACGGGGCGCGGGTCGTCCTGATGCCGATCACCGACGCCATCCATCTGGTGCATGGTCCGATCGCCTGCGCCGGCAATTCCTGGGATAACCGCGGGGCCCGTTCATCCGGTTCGCAGCTCTACCGGCGCGGGTTCACGACCGAAATGCTGGAGAACGACGTCATCTTCGGCGGCGAGAAGAAACTCTACAAGGCGATCCTCGACCTTGCCGAACGTTACAAGGATCAGGCCAGAGCGATCTTCGTTTATGCCACCTGCGTGACCGCCATGACCGGCGACGATGTCGAGGCGGTCTGCGCCGCTGCGTCGGGGAAAGTCGCGATCCCGATCATCCCGGTCAACACCCCCGGTTTCATCGGCGACAAGAATATCGGTAACAGGCTGGCGGGAGAGATCCTTTTCAAGCATGTCATCGGCACGACCGAACCGCCGACCCTGGGGGAATATCCGATCAACCTGATCGGCGAGTATAACATCGCCGGCGATCTGTGGGGGATGCTGCCGCTCTTCGACAGGCTCGGGATCCAGGTGCTGTCATGTTTCAGCGGTGACGCCAAATTCGAGGAGCTGCGCTACGCCCACCGGGCCAAGCTCAATATCATCATCTGCTCCAAGTCGCTGACCAATCTTGCCAAGAAGATGCAGAAAAGCTACGGCATGCCGTACCTGGAGGAGTCGTTCTACGGCATGACCGACACCGCCAAGGCGCTGCGCGACATCGCCCGCGAGCTGGACAACATCGTGGGCGGTCTGGAAAAAAGGATAATGCAGGAACGGGTCGAACGGCTGATCGAGGAGGAAGAGGCAAAATGCCGCGCTGCCATTGCCCCCTACCGGAAGAGGCTGGAAGGGAAAAGCGCGGTGCTTTTCACCGGGGGGGTCAAGACCTGGTCGATGGTTAACTCGCTGCGCGAGCTGGGGGTCGAGGTCCTGGCGGCCGGTACGCAGAACTCGACTCTGGAGGATTTCTACCGGATGAAGGGGCTGATGCACAAGGATGCCAAGATCATCGAGGACACCTCCACGGCGGGGCTGCTGGCGGTCATGCGTGAGAAGATGCCCGACCTGATCGTGGCGGGGGGGAAGACGAAATTCCTGGCGCTGAAGACCAAGACCCCCTTTCTGGACATCAATCATGGCCGCTCCCATCCCTATGCCGGGTACGAAGGGATGGTGACCTTTGCACGGCAGCTCGACATGACGGTCAACAACCCGATCTGGCCAACCCTGAACGCCCCGGCCCCCTGGGAGAAGAGCCCGGACCGGCTGGAGAGTGACCTGGCCGCAAGCGCCGGCCATGCCGAGGCGTTTCTGGCGGAGGACCTGTCCGCCTCACGGGTCGCTGTTTCTACAAAGGCCGCAACGGTCAACCCGCAGAAGAACTCACCCGCTCTCGGCGCCACCATGGCCTACATGGGGATACACAACATGCTCGGCCTGCTCCACGGAGCCCAGGGGTGCTCGACCTTCATCCGGCTGCAGCTGTCGAGGCACTACAAGGAATCAATCGCCCTCAATGCCACCGCCATGAGCGAGGACAGCGCCATTTTCGGGGGGTGGGACAACCTGAAGAAGGGGATCGGACGGGTGATCGAGAAGTTTCATCCCAAAGTGGTGGGGGTGATGACCTCCGGCCTGACCGAGACCATGGGGGACGACGTCCAGAGCGCCATCGTCCACTTTCGCCAGGAGAACCCCGAAACGGCGCATATCCCGATAATTCATGCCGCAACGCCCGATTACTGCGGATCGCTGCAGGAGGGGTATGCCTCCGCGGTGGAGGCGATCGTCTCCAGCCTGGCGGAGGGTGGCGCGACACTGCCGGATCAGGTGAACCTGCTGCCAGGCGCGCATCTCACCCCGGCCGATGTCGAGGAGCTGAAAGAGCTGGTCGAATCCTTCGGCCTGACGGTTCTGACGATCCCGGACATTTCCAACGCCATGGACGGGCATATCGACGAGGTGGTTTCGCCGCTCTCAACTGGCGGCATTACCGTCGAAGATATCAGGAAGGGGGGGCGGAGTGTTGCGACGTTATATGTCGGTGATTCGCTTTCCAGGGCGGCACTCAGGCTGAAGGATAAGTTCGGCATTCCGGCCTACGGCTTCACCTCTCTGACCGGTTTGGCCGAGACCGACCGCTTCATGGAAACCCTCTCGGCGATCAGCGGTCGCCCGATCCCGGAAAAGCACCGCCGCTGGCGGAGTCGGCTGATGGACGCCATGGTGGACAGTCATTACCAGTTCGGCACCAAAAAGGTAGCCATCGCCCTGGAGTCGGACAACCTCAAGACCCTGACCGGCTTCTTGGCCGGGATGGGGTGCGAGATCCAGGCGGCGCTCTCCGCCACCCGCACCCGCGGGCTCGACTCGTTGCCGTGCGGCAACGTCTTTGTCGGCGACCTGGAGGATCTGGAGAGCGTGGCGGTTGGCGCCGACCTGATCGTAGCCAACAGTAACGGCCGCCAGGCCGCGGCAAAACTCAAGATCGGCGCCCACCTGCGGGCCGGCCTGCCGGTTTTCGACCGATTAGGCGCCCATCAGAAGGTGTGGGCCGGGTATCGCGGCACGCTGAACCTGGTGTTTGAGGTCGCCAACCTGTTCCAGGCCAATGCCAAAGAGGCGCAGAAACTGGCCCATAACTAAGGGGAGGAGTGCTGCTGTTCGGGGTAACCCCGGCATTCATGCCCTCCGGAATAAACCTTGAAACGGGTCCAATCATACGTCCCTGGGCGTTGTTTCCCGGAATGGAGCCGGTTATTTGCTCCATTCCGGAGAGGGCAGCGCTGTTTTCGCCGTAATTCCCCTATAAACGAGTGATAATGGGCATGACGCTAAATGGCATCCGTTCCCCGTTCATTCGTGCGTATTTTTACGACGTCGTCCACGGTTGACACGAATATCTTGCCATCACCCGTATTGCCGGTATGCGAATGTTTCTGGATCACGTTGACAACTTCATCAACCATCCCGTCAACGACAACGACCTCAAGTTGAATACGTGGAAGAAATTCCACCATTTCATAAACAACCTTGTCCGCTGCGTTCCTTGCCCTGCCTTTGCCGAAGCCCATGATTTCTGATACGGTCACTCCCGGTAATCCTTTTATTTCATGAAGTTCTTCAGTTACTTCCAATAATTTCGATGGCCGTATGATTGCTTTTATTTCTTTCATATAGTTCTCCCTGATATAGCTTTCGTTCGGTAAACGCCCACATTCAGGTTCGTCTACATCTCTTCCTCGACTTTTCTCTTTTCAAACCAGCTGTACACCGACGGAATGATCAGCAGCGTCAGCAGTGTCGAAGTCACCAGCCCGCCAACAACAACGGTCGCCAACGGTTTCTGGATTTCAGACCCCGCCCCGCCGGCAATCAGCATCGGAATCAGGCTGAAAATCGCGATGGATGCGGTCATCAGTACCGGACGCAACCGGTCGAGACTTCCTTTTCTGATTGCCTCTTGCAGTTCAAGTCCTTCATCACGCAACTGCGAGATGCGCGACACCAATACCAGGCCATTCAGCACCGCAACACCAAACAGGACGACAAACCCCACCGACGCCGGCACTGACAGATACTGCCCGGAGATGAACAGCGCAAATACCCCGCCAATCAAGGCAAATGGCAGGTTGGAAATGACCAGCAGTGCCAGACGGATCGATCTGAAGGTTACGTACAGAAGAAGAAGGATCAAGCCGATAGCCACCGGTCCGATGATCATCAGTTTTTTCATGGCCCGCTGCTGGTTCTCGAACTGCCCGCCCCAGGTGAGGTAATAGCCCGGCGGTAGCTTGACCTGCTCCTTGATCTTCTGTTTCGCCTCGGCAACAAAACCGCCGATATCCCGGCCGGTGATATTCATCTCGATGCCGATTCTTCTGTTTCCGTCCTGGCGGCTGATCTGCGCCGGCCCTTCGATCATTTTCACCTCGGCCAGCTGTTCGAGCGGAACATTGATCCCGGTCTTGGTAGTGATCATCAGATTTTTGATGGCTTCCAGGGAATTCCGTTTTTCTTCCGGCAGGCGCACCGTAATGTCGAAACTGCGGTTCTCCTCATAAAACTTGGAAGCCGATTTTCCAGCGACCGCTATTTCAATCACCTTTTGCACATCGCTGATATTCAGGCCATAGCGGGCAATCTTCGACCGGTCAATATTGACAGTCAGGTAAGGCTGCCCTGAAACCTTTTCCGCAGCCAGATCGGTGCCCCCGCGAACAGTGGAGAGAACTCGCGCTATTTCAGCCGATTTTTCACTGAGCACATTTATATCTTCACCAAACAGCTTGAGAATCAGCTGGGCACGGGTGCCGGCCACCAGTTCATCAATGCGGCACTGGATCGGCTGGCTGAAACCGACTTGAATTCCCGCAACCGACTCCAGAGCCTTGCGCATCTCGTTGGTAACTTCTTCCTTGGTGATATCCCGTTTCCATTCGCTCTTCGGTTTGAAAACCCCCACATATCCGGTTTTATCCGAGCCCCTGGTGTCCATGGCGACGCCAGTCTGCCCGGTCCGTCCTACAATAGTATCCAATTCTTGAAACTGCTTCAGTTTTGCCGCGGCCAGCTGGTTTACCTCCATGGCCTTGGCCAGGGAAACACCGGGGAGCAGGGAAACATCCATGTCAAACGACCCTTCATCCATAACGGGGATGAATTCAGTCCCCAGCCGGGTTACCAGGAAGAGTGAAACAACCAGGAGAATTGCAGCAACGCTTAACACCACGCGCTTTGTGTTCATGGCGTAATTGAGCAGCGGCAGATACAGCCTGGTTGCATGCTTCATGATGAAGCTCTCTTTTTCCGGGTGCGGTTTCAGGAACATGATGCAGAGCACCGGAATAACAAACACGGAGAGAAACAGCGACGACAGTAATGCAATGGCAACTGTAATGGCCAGAGGACCGAACATTTTCCCTTCGATCCCTTCCAGGGAAAGGATTGGGATAAAGGTGAGGGCGATAATCAGCTCGCCAAAGATACTCGGCTTTCTGACCTCCATAACTGCCTTCAGCACCGTCAATAATTTGGGATGCTGACCTCCCTCCTCGCTCAAATGGCGCTGGACGTTTTCCACCTGGATAATGGTTGTGTCGATAATCATCCCGATGGAAATCGCCAAGCCACCTAGGGACATCAAGTTGGCGGTGATCCCGGCGAGCTTCATAACGATGAAGGTGGCCAGGAGAGACAACGGCAGCGCGATGAGGACCACGATACTGCCCCGGATGCTGTTCAAGAGCAGGTACAGTACGATCAGGACGAGGATAGAACCTTCGATCAGCGCCTTGTTGACGGTGCCGACGCTGGCTTTCACAATGTCGCTGCGGTCGTAATAGGGGACTAGCTTGATCCCTTCGGGGAGCACATTGTTTTCGTTCATTTCCTTGACTTTTGCGGCGACCCGTCGCACCACATCGCGGCTGTTCTCGCCACGCAGCATCATGACGATGCCGCCGACGCATTCATCCTTGCCGTCCTTCATGGCGGCGCCCATGCGCACCGCTTCGCCGACCTTGACCTGGGCCACGTCGCGGATATACGTCGGCGTGCCACCCTGGGATTTCAGGACGATATTTTCAATGTCGCTGACATCCTTGATCAGACCGACGCCGCGCACGATGTATTGATCAGTACCCCGTTCGAGGAGGTTGCCGCCGACGTTTTCATTGTTGCTGCCGATGGCGGTATAGACGTCATCCACGGTGACGGCGTATTTCACCAGCTTCTCTGGCGAGACAAGCACCTGGTACTGCTTGAAATACCCGCCGAAGGAGTTGATCTCGTTGACGCCGGCGACACTTTTCAACTGCGGGGTGATTATCCACTCCTGAATGGTTCTCAGGTTGGTCAGGTAGGCGATCTTCTGCTGCGGGTCATCCGGCATCTTTCCTTCGAGGGTATACTGGTAGATCTCGCCCATGGCGGTGCCGATCGGCCCCATGGCGACCTCAACCCCCTTGGGCACCTTCTCCCGCGCCTCGGCCAGCCGCTCGAACACCAACTGCCGGGCAAAGTATATGTCCACATTGTCCTTGAAGACAATGGTGACAATCGACAGTCCGAACTTGGTCACCGAGCGTATCTGTTCGATATTGGGCAGGCCGCGCATGGACATCTCGATCGGGTAGGTTACATTGCGCTCAATTTCTATTGCCGAAAGACCATCGGCATGACTTACCACTTCAACCTGAATGTTCGTTACATCCGGAAAAGCATCAATCGGCAGTTTCAGATATGAGTACGATCCGAATGCAATAATCAACAGCGCAAGGAATATGACCATCCCTTTCTGCCGCAACGTATATGCAATCAATTTTTCTAGCATCAGTGTCTCGCTCCCGTTAGTTCAATTAGTAAGTTAGAAATTATTTTCTGCACTTTTCTAGCTGAATATAATTTCGTAAACTCACTTATCCTGTTTATCAGGGCTATGTAAGAATCTCTGTTACTTTCCATGGCCATGTTCGTCTGTCATTTCGCCCTTCTTGACTTCCGACTTGAGGATGAACGATCCCTTGATCGCGTAGTTCTCTCCCTCTTTCAGGCCGGACACGATTTCAACTAGACCACTGGCAGATCGCCCGGTCTGTACCGGCCGTGCCGCGAATTCAGTTTCATTTTCCGCAACGAAGACCACCTTTTTACCATCCAGATCCTGCAGGGCATCTTCGGGAACCGCCAGCACCGGTGGCGCATCGGCAGCCAGTGCCAGTTCTACCGTGGCGAACATCTCCGGCTTCAACTTCCGGCCCGGATTGGCAACCTCGATCCGTGCTTTAACCGTACGAGTGGCCTCATCAACCAGGTCGGCAATGTAGGTAATGCGGCCTTTCAGCTTCAGGTCAGGAAAGGCACCAATACTAACGATTGCCGTCTGGCCCTTGCGGACCTTGGCCAGGTCCTTTTCGTTGATGTCAACCATCACCCAGACCGAAGAGAGGTCAGCAACGGTGTAGAGGCTTTTTGACGGGTCGGAGAGTTCACCCACGATGGCGTGCTTCTCGGTTATGATGCCGCCGATTGGGGAACGGACCGGCAGGAGCGGTTTTTTACGGTTAGAACCTTCGAGTTCAGCCGCCGGGACATCGTACAGCGAAAGGCGCTCTTCGTCGGTATGCAGCTCGGTCTGGGCGGTCTTGAAGTCGGTTTCGGCCTGGAAAATGTCCTTGCGGGCCGCGATCTTTTTCTCCACCAGGCTCTTGATGCGATCCATGTTTGACTGGGCCAGGGCAAGCTTGGTCTTTGACTGCCTGTAGCGGTTGAGCGCTTCACCCAGTTCGACACTATCCAGCGTAGCCAGGGCTTGTCCGGCAGAGACGCTGTCACCCAGAGAGGCCCTTACGGCAACGATCTTGCCGCTGATGCGCGGCGACACGTGGGCAATCTTGTCGGCATTGGCTTCCACCTTGCCGGTGGCACTGATGGCGCCAGCCAGGCGCTGTTTTTTCGCCGGAGTGACAACCACACCGTTCTGTTTCTGCACCTCGGCGGTCATTTTTATACCGCCTTCCTCCCCGTGCTCATCATGCCCTTCATGCTCATCTTTCCCTTCCTTATGTTCCCCGCCTTCTTTTTCATCTTTATGCCCGGCTTCCGTATTTTCGGCATGTTTCCCACCGCCACGTACGATAGAACGATAGAGAAAGCCGCCGCCAAGCGCTCCGGCAAGAACGATTCCGATAATGATTGTTTTTTTATTCACTTCACACCTCCGGTGAGTTCTGCCGCCACTGCTGTTTCAAGTTTGATCGATGCCGCACGCCTGTTGTACTGCGCTGACAGATAACGGTCGTTCACTTCAAAGAATTTCTTCTGTTCGTCAATAACCGAGAGAATCCCCACCTCTCCGACCCTGTAGGCTTCCTGGGTCAGCTTCAGGTTCTCTTTCAGTTGTGGCATGATGCCTTGTTCAAACAGTGCGAGGATGCGTTCCGACGCTGACACGCGTGAGACGGCGGCTTCAACCTCGGCAGCGATAGACCGTTCCATTGCCAGACGGCGGGAATCTGCGGCGTCCAGACGGGATCGTGCCGCGGCCTGTCCATTCAGGTTCCGGTCAAAAACCGGTATCGGCATTGACAGCCGCACCCCGAGTTGCGTATCGCTGCTGGTTGAGGACATGCCTCCTATCTCTGTTGAGCTCCGCTGCCATTGGGCAAAAAGTCCGGCAGTGAGATTGGGAAGCGCTTCGGCTTTCGCCAGGCGATTCTCCGCCTCGGCTTTGTCCCGTTCGCGTGACAAGGCACGAAGATCCGGGCGTGTGGATAAGGCCATTTTTACCAGATCCCGGGTAACCGGCGATACTGCCGGTGCGGAAAAAGTGTCGGAGAGTTCGATGTCGGATTCGTTCAGGCCGGTCAATGATGCGATTTTTGTGCGAAGCGGGGCTTGCTCGCGCCCGGCCTCCAGCAGACCGCTTTCGGCTCTGGTCAGCTCAACCCGGGCGAGATTGAGATCCAACTCGGGGATATCGCCCGCCTTGAAGCGTTCTTCAGCAATGACTGCCAGTTCGCGATTGAGTTTAACGAGATCCGCAGCAAGCTCTTGACGTTTGGAAGCCAGCAGGTAGTCAAGGCCAAGGGTGGAAATTTCGTCCTTCAGCAGCCGTGCGCTGTTATCACGCTGCCGTTGCACAGCCTCGGCTTCGCGCTGCCCGGCTTCACGTCGCAGCTGCAGCTTGCCGTACAGTGACAGCTCCTGATTGATGCCGATTGACAAGGAATGCTCTTCGGGGCTTCCTGTCAGGCTGCCGGTGGAACCCTCAAATTCCAGGGTCGGATTGTTGCGTGTGCCAGCCTGGATTGCCAGCGATTGTTTTGCGGATGCTTCCTTGTCCAAAGCGGACAGTTCGGCACTCTGTTTCAGGGCCAGGACAACGAGTTCATTGATGCTGCGTGGAGCGGACTCGGCATGTACCGGCAGAAAAACAATTGCCGGAAGTAACAGGGCGGGAATGATTCCGCGTGCCAGTGTTGAGCATGTCACGGGTAAACCTCCATATGGATTGATTGGTGACGATAAACGTGCGGATACACGTAGACCGTGCGTATGGCATTGCAGCAGCTTATTGCAGGGAAAGGATTGTCAGACGATTGGTACGTCGGGTGGAACGAAGAGAGAGATATAGACCACGGGGATGTGCCGCGTCAGTTCGGGGTGATAAAGGTGAGTGAATGTGCGTGAGCGGATGAGGGTAATTGATGCCGAGAGTAACGGGGCATGGCAGGAACAGCCACAGTCGCCGTCACAAAAATGATCACCCGAAGAGTCTGGCGAAGATGGCGCACACGGGCAGCTGCTGTCCATGAGCCGGAGTGACGTATGCTCATGTCCTACGGTTGCCGTGCGGTGAGTCCCCGGAAGTTCCCCCGCGCACAGAACATTTTCACCGAAAGACACGACAAGACCGGTGATTGAAATGAACAGGAGCAGCAGGGCCATTATGCGTCTGGATTCAAACCTCATGGGACGTAATCCTAGCAAGTCGGCCTGGTGTTTTCAATACAATTTTACCCTTTGGGTGTTCAGCGGGCATATCAGCGGATCATGTGGCTAAAAATTAGGCACGTGCGCCCTGTCCGGGGCTGGCACGCACTACGTCCCGACAATGAATGTGCAGTGATTTCAATGTGATAGATATTGGCATACCCTGTGCTATTCGCATGGTACGCTGCGAATTTGCGGCCGGGTGAGGCGAACTCACACGATTTCTGGCAACGGCGCCACTTCCCGATCAGGGGGTGTCGCCGTTTTTTTTTGCTGCCGGCATCAGTCATCAGTCAGAACAGGGGGTATGTATGAAAATTGCATTTACTACATCTACCGGCGAAATCATCGATCAGCATTTCGGCCAATGCCAGAGCTTTCACATCTGGGAGGTCGGACCGGACAAGGCCGCTTTTCTGGAGGCGGTCAGTGTGGGTGAACATGGCGGCGATGAGGAAGATCGCATCGCTGCCCGGGCAGGGCTGCTTTCCGGCTGTTCCATCGTCTACACCATGCAGATCGGCGGGCCGGCGGCGGCCAAACTGGTAGCGCTGAAGATCCACCCGATGAAGACCAACAGCGAAGTCAGCCTGAAAGAAACGGTGGAGCGCTTCCAGGAAGTACTGCGGGGCAATCCGCCCCCCTGGCTCAGGAAGGCGATGAAAGGCGAGAAAACAATTATGAATTATGAATTTTAGATGTTGGATTTAATTCAAAATTCAAAATCCAAAATAAAGGAGTACAACGATGGCTTACATTACCGGATTAACACGTGACAAACAGGAGTGGACCCCACAGTTCATAAAATCAATCGACGAAGAGCTCTGCATCGGCTGCGGCCGCTGCTACAAGGTTTGCGCCCACGATGTTCTGGCGTTTGAGGAGCTGGACGGCGATGATTCCGCAAAGATGTACATGAGAGCCGCCAATCCCGGCAACTGCATCGGCTGTCAGGCCTGCGAGCGGACCTGTTCGAAGAAGTGTTTCAGCTTTGAACCGGCCATGCTGTAGTACATGAATCGCCGGGCGGAGAAATCCCCGAAGGTTTTTCGCAGAGGAGGTGTCCCATGCTGATCGCGGTCGCATCAAAAGATGGCAAGGAGATCAACCAGCATTTCGGTCACGCCGAGCGTTTCCTGATCTATGATGTTGAAACGGGCGATGCGAAGCTGGTTGAAGAGCGGCGGGTTGACCGCTATTGCAGTTTCGACCCCGAGCATCCCCTGCGGGGGCATCTGCTCAGGGGCATTGCCGAGGCTCTTGCCGGATGCCGGGCGGTTGTGACCGCCCAGATGGGGGAACACCCCAGGAGTGAGCTGGAAAAACTCGGCGTCGAACCGTTTGTGACCAGCGGCCCGATCAGGCAGACACTGGTGGAGTTGGCAAAGATTCTGTAGGATTAGAGGAAACAGGTTCGAGGTTCAAGGTTTGAAAAAAGGTCGGTTCGGTTCCTCGTACCTCGTTCCTGTCTCTTTCCTGCCTTTCCCTGTCTTCTGGTTTTCTCACAATGAGGTGATGACTCGCCATGCACAACGGCTCCTTCAACAACTGCAACCTCCCCCCCTGGGTCATCGCCTCGCGCCACTTCAACGACAATCCCCACCCCCTGGAGATTCAGGGGGTCAAGGAGGGGAACCGCTTCCTTTTTGACAGGCTCGCAACGATTGACAGCCAGGAAGAGCGGGCCCTGACCTTCAATGACTACATGTCGGTGAAGTTTCAGCTGCACCAGTGGCAGGACCAGACAGTCGCCGCCCGTAAAAGCATCAGGAACAGCTACCTCCGCTATCTGCGCGGCTGGATGATGGATTCCAACTCGGTCGAGGGGGCGGTCCTCAAGCGCTGGGTTGAAAGCCGCATGGGGATCGTTCCATCTTTCCACCGTACCCGTATCAGGGGTATTCACAGCGAGGAGTATTTCGACTACTCGGTGGATGTCATGAAGGGAAGCGCCCGCACCAACGCCATTCAATCGCAGCTCGATATCCTTTACGAATACTGCCAGTTCGAGCTCTCCCGGAAGTACCCGTCGCCACCCTCCATCCCGCTGTATCGCGGCACGTACGACGCCGCCGAGCATGATGTTATCGAACAGATCGACAGGCGCAGCCAGATCGTCCGGCTGAACAACCTGGTTTCGTTCACGTCTGACGAGGAGCGGGCCTGGGAATTCGGCTCAACGGTCTGGGAGGTCCGGGTGCCGCTCTGCAAGATTTTCTTCTACAACGATCTGCTCCCCGGCAGCATCATGAAGGGGGAGGGGGAGTATCTTGTCATCGGCGGGGAGTACCTGGTCCGGCAGGTGATGTGTACGGTAGGGTGAGAATAAGGGCGGATATTTGTCACGCCAGGCATCACCGGGCAACTCCATCGTAAATATTTCGGAACGGGCAGGGAAATTTCCTGCCCGTTTTTTCGTGCCCGGCACAGTAATTTGGCTTAGAGAGAGCAGTTATTGCCCTCGCTAATACGCCGTTATTGTTTAAGTTATATTAAAGTGCAAAGAATAAGCTACTGAAATTGCGATTGATTATTAATGGGAAATGGTTTAGTCAAGATGGTGAGGGTAGGGCCACACGGCAATCCGGTTAGAACGAGGGAGTCACTTCCATGCTCACGGAAATGAAATCCTACTGTCATCGGGTGGGAAATGGGTCAGGTCTTGAAACATAAGAAACTGGCTTTTCAAGACTTGACCCCCTGACCTCTCCGGTTGACTTTCTTGTCTGTCTTCTGATTAATTTTGGCCATCCACGGATAGAATGAAAGGTCTGTACCGAACTCATTCTATCCAGAACTCCCCGAACGACGTAATATCTTCCAAAAATCACCTTCCCTTTGTAGATCAACGTTATTAAGCGTAACCAAGCGTGATAAAACTTATAATGTAAATATGTTAAAGTTTTATATTTTGGAAAATGAAATATATTATATGGTTACAAATTAATTTTAATTGGCATATTCATTGCGTGAAAAATTGAAGTTATATTATTTTTTTTTATTAAAGGGGAGGGCATCATGTCAATGTGGAGTTTAAAGAAGTACGGGGTGCGAACCACGCTGTTGTCTCTGGTCGCGGTTTTGCTGGTTGCCGTGTCCACGACTTACGCGGCAAGGTACATTGTGACGCCGCTGATTTCACCGGCTCCTGATTATTCGGATGCCGTGAGTATCAACAGTAGCGGGAGCGTCACCGGACATTTGACGCACAGTCCATTTAATCCGTTTTCCACCGCCAAGAGCATGGGATATGTTTACAAAAATCATTCTACAACTACTCTTTCCGCTCCCAATGGGGTTTCCAATACCTCCGGGCTGGCGATAAACGGTTCGGGGCAGGTTGCCGGTACTGTCGCAGGCGTCCCACACGCTTTCCTCTGGACCAATGGAATTCCGCAGGACCTGGGAGTTCTGAGTGGAACAACCGGCAGCGTTCCTTACGGGATCAACGACCTAGGCGCAGTTGTCGGCTACTCCGGTTCCTATCCGTTCATATGGCAAAACGGGGTCATGAATCGTGTCGGTTCGGCCACAGGTATGGCCTACAACATTAACAACTTTGGAGAAGTTGTCGGCTGGAGTAGCGAACGGCCGGTCCTCTGGGACAGCAGCGGGAACATGACGTACCTTTCGGCGGCCAACGGATACGCTTATGACATCAACGATGCCAAACAGGTTGTCGGAAGGCACGCAAGCGGCGGAACGGTCATGGGCTTCCTCTGGCAAAATGGTGTTCTTCAGACCCTTCCACTCCCTGTCGGCTCCACGATTGCGTTTCCATACGCCATAAACAGCTCCGGCGTGATGGTCGGAGGAGGTGCTTTCCAGAATGTTGACCATGCGGTTCTTTGGGAAAACGGCCTGGCATATGATCTCAATACACTCATACCTGTCGGCACTGGCTGGGTTCTGGCGAGTGCGAGGGATATCAACGCCAGTGGTCAGATCGTCGGTTATGGTACCTTCAACGGGAAGACACAGGGATTCCTCCTGAAACCTGATTCCATTGCTCCGGTCACTCAGGCAGCTGTAAACGGCACAGCCGGTTGCGGAGGATGGTACACCTCGCCGGTTTCGGTCACTCTGACCGCCACAGGCACCAGCATCAAGGAAATTCATTACAGCCTCGACGGTGCAGCGGAAGTCATAATCAGCGATGTCACTGCGACCATACCGGTAAGCGGCGATGCAGCGCATACCGTAAGCTATTATGC
>JBAQPK010000364.1:0-2357 GCA_049305715.1 Desulfuromonadaceae bacterium
CCACTATATAGAACAGGGGAGTCAGGCCCAGCTGCGCAAGGATGTGGGGATCGATGCGGAAGGAATTACCGTAGCCGCACTAGAATTCATGAAATGAGGATGCCATGACGTTAGAAGAAGCACGAAACAAAATCATATTTGCCCTGGATGTTCATGGTCTTGAAGACATCGACCGGTGGGCTGACACCTTGACAGGCAAAGTGGGGATGTTCAAGGTAGGCAAGGAGCTGTTTACCTCCTGCGGGCCGGCTGCTGTCAAGGCTGTCCAGCGCCATGGTGGGCAGGTCTTTCTCGATCTTAAATATCATGACATTCCGAATACCGTTGCGAGTGCGATGCTTGAAGCCGCACGGCTTGGCGTCCAGTTGGCCAATCTGCATGCCCTGGGCGGCGCCGAAATGATGGAAACCGCAGCCTCCGCAGTGCATAAGGAATTCAGCGGTGCGGGGCGTCCCCGCCTTCTGGCGGTAACGATTCTGACCTCATCTACGGCCCAAACGTTGCGCCAGGTGGGGATAGAACATTCGGTTCAGGATATGGTCGTTCGTCTGGCACGGCTTGCCAAAGATTCCGGCATGGATGGCGTGGTTGCCTCTCCCCTGGAGATCGGCCTGATCAGAGAGGCGTGCGGCCCTGATTTTCTGATTGTTACCCCGGGGGTGCGTCCAGCGTTTGCAGCTGTAGATGATCAGAAACGAATCATGACTCCGGCGGAAGCTGTTTTGTCCGGGGCCGACTATCTGGTCATCGGCCGGCCGATCGCCAAAGCGTCAGACCCTGTCGAGGCGGCGGAATGTATCGCTGCCGAGATTGCGGATGGTGCCCCATGAAAGGCGAACTGATATTTGGCGTTAACCCGGTACGCGAGTCGCTGCAGGGAACACGTGGCGCTTTCAACCTGTATGTGCAGATCAGTGCCACCGACCATCGGGTTGAAAAGATTATCAGGTTGGCGGAGGAACGGGGTGTCGCGGTACACCGCCGGGACAAGGGCGATCTTACCAGAATGTGTGCATCTTCGCACCATCAGGGCATCGCCCTGGAGGTTGAACCCTTCCGTTACGCCGACTTCGACGATCTGGTGGCCTCGATCAGCCGGTCCGGCTCGGCCGGTTTTCTTCTGGTCCTCGATGCAATTCAGGACCCTCATAATCTGGGCGCTCTGATCCGTTCCGCCGCCTGTGCCGGGGCTGATGGAGTCCTTATTCCCAAAGACCGTGCCTGTGGTATTACCGCTGCCGCCGAGAAGACGTCGGCGGGCGCCGTGGAAACGGTTCCGGTGGCCATGGTCACCAATGTTGCCCAAACGCTTGAAACCCTGAAAAAGCTTGGTTACTGGGTGTATGGGCTCGATGGCGCGGCCAGGCAGTCGGTTTATGGGACTGAATTTTCAGGAAACGTTGCCTTGGTGGTTGGCGGGGAGGGGGAGGGGATCAGGCCGCTCGTGCGCAAGCAGTGCGATGTCGTGATGTCGATCCCGCAGTATGGCGGGGTAAGCTCGCTGAACGCCTCGGTTGCCGGCGGGATTGCACTGTTCGAGATCGCGAGGAAGCTGCGGGGTTAGATCTTCGACATCTTTTCATCAAACCGTCTGAAATATTCCGACCGGCACCAGTTTTCGACATCGACCAGCCCCTGAAACGCCTCGCGGAAATCGGTCATGCCGACGGCGAAGATACCGTGACCGTACACTACCGCCGCACCGGTTCTGCCGATCACCGGCGGGACATTCCTGGCGATGCCGCCGGCGCCGATCTCTCCCGCTACCACTGGTGTATCACCCAAAAAGCGGACTTTTGGGCAATCCTTCCAGCAGTCCGCAACATGGCACGATCCCTTTTCATTGCACATCATGCTCATGGCAACCGCGAAGCGTGGATGGCCGTGCAGAATGGCCCGGCAGCCGGTTGCCTCAAAAATGGAGCGGTGCGCAACCAGTTCACTGGAGGCGGTTATGCCGACCGTTGAGCTGTTTTCAAAAGGAACCGGATCGATGCAGCCGGGTAGTTCGTCCAGGCTGGACGCGGTTTGTGAAATATAGATCAGGTCGCCGTTTGAATATGAAATATTGCCGAAAAAAGAATCAACCAGCCGCCGTTGGACGGTATACAATCCGACGCGGGCCATCTCCTCCAGAATGTCACTTTTTTCAACCAGCGGTCCCCGTCGGAAATCGAGCCCTTCAGATGAAAGCGGAAACAATTCACGGCGAAAGCGGGCAAATGCCTCCTCTTCGTCCGGAAGCATGAAGCCGTTTTCGAGCAGATCTTCGAGATATTTAATATAGGTTGAATGGAATACCGAAGACCAGTTGATGTAGGCCTGTTCAACGGTTAAGGCCCCGGACGCTATGATCC
>JBAQPK010000365.1:0-1659 GCA_049305715.1 Desulfuromonadaceae bacterium
AACGGCGAGTGGCATTCTCCGATCGCCAAGTTTTTTACCGCTGAAGAAATCGCCACTATGAACGGCTCCTTTGGCGCCGAAGAGGGCGACCTTCTTTTCTTCGTGGCCGATAAGCCCAAGGTGGTCAACGATTCTCTCGGCAGATTGCGCAACCACCTGGCCAACCTCCTCAAGCTGACCAGCAGGGATGAGTATCGCTTTGTGTGGATAACCGAATTTCCGCTGCTGGAGTGGGATGAAGATGAAAAGCGCTGGTCTGCAGTACACCACCCGTTCACCGCACCGATGGATGAGGATCTGGAGTTCATCGAGTCCGATCCGGGACGCTGTCGCGCCAAGGCATACGACCTGGTACTGAACGGCAGCGAAATCGGCGGCGGCTCCATCAGGATTCATCAGGAGCACGTCCAGTCTCTGATGTTCAAGCTGCTGGGAATGACCGTCGAGGATGCCCGCGGCAAGTTCGGCTTCCTGCTCGACGCGCTCGAGTTCGGCACACCGCCCCATGGCGGCATCGCATTCGGTATGGATCGCTTGATAATGCTGCTGACCGGCAGCGACTCAATCCGTGACGTCATCGCCTTCCCTAAAACCCAGAAGGGCACCTGTATGATGTCGGAGGCCCCCTCTCCGGTTGACACCAAACAACTTCGTGAACTGGGTATCCGTCTGGCGGAAAAGCAAGGTTGATCATGTTCGGAATGTGCCGCCAGGTTCTTTGCATGCTGTTGTTCTGTACATTCCTGGCGGCCTGTTCGACACCCGTTCCCTCCTGGCGAAGCAAGACGGCCCCACTTGTTGAAGAGCTCGGCCGCCGGGAAGCCCCGGCGATGTTTCCTCAGGAGTACCGAAGCCTGCTGGAGACGTTCGAGCATGGCGAAGCGCTCTATCACGTTCGTGAAGACGACAAGGGCGCAGACAAGTATTATCAGCTGGCATTTCAGAAGGCGGAGATGCTGCAGTCAGAGGTTAGGCAGGAAAAGAAGCGGCTTGCTGCCGAGAAGCAGCGGCGCGTGGCGGAACTTGCCGCGAAAGCCAGGGAAGAACAGCTGATGCGAGCCGCCGCGGAAGCAGAGATACGGCTGAGAGCCCAACAGCTGGCGAAGTCGGTTGAAGCCGCCGTTGCAGCGCAGAAAAAAACCAAAGAACCCCCGCCGCCACCCCTGCCGACCTCGTATACCGTCCGGCGTGGCGAAACCCTGCCGCAGATTTCCGCACGAACAGAAATTTATAACGATTCATCACTCTGGCCGATTATCTACCGGGCCAACCGTGACCAGATCCGCGACCCCAAGCGCCTCTGGCCCGGACAGGTCTTTGTCATACCGCGTAATTTCAGCCGTGGTGAAGCGGCGGAAGCGCGTCGATACTCCAATAAAAACAACCAATAAACAAGTGTGTTCGTGAGAGCCGTAACCCCTTGGCTTGAGCCGATTTTTTCTTGACAGTCAATCGGGTTTTGTATACTGTATACAAGATTTTTACCATGGCTGTAAAGTGCTGTTATAACTTATAGTTTTATCAAAAAAAACGGGTAGTGACCCGGTAGAAAAGCGTCCGCTTCGGATGCTCATGTGACAGATCTCGGCATCGCTTTCATAGAGCCTCTGGTTCCTATGTACAAAAACTAAGGAGATAATATGACAACGCAGAAAATTA
>JBAQPK010000366.1:0-5351 GCA_049305715.1 Desulfuromonadaceae bacterium
GCTTTGGGCGGTGAACTTGGGGCCAGTCGCCCTGTAGTGGATGCGGGTTGGGTCGAGCACAGTCATCAGGTGGGTACCACCGGTCAGACTGTCAGCCCCAAGCTTTATGTGGCTTGTGGGGTTAGTGGCGCCATTCAGCATCTTGCGGGGATGAAGAAGTCCGATTTCATCGTCGCCATCAACAAAGATAAGGATGCTCCCATCGGCGAGGTAGCGGATGTGTTGATTATCGCTGATGTTATGCAATTCGTGCCAGCGCTGACGGCTAAACTGTCAACATAGTATTTAATCAGGCAACTATCTTTCATTCTGAAGTTGACTTTCAAGGGGTAGGGTACTTCCTGCCCCGATATTTTAACAAGAAAATTATTCATTAAAATAAAAGTAATTTAATTACAGGTAGTTACAGTTTGGATAGAGTAAACTCAACCACAAGAAGTGAGGAATTAAATGAACATTCATGAGTACCAAGCCAAAGCAATCCTGCGGGAGTTCGGCGTGCCGGTTCCCGATGGTCACGTCTGCTACAACAGCGCCAGTGCCCGGGAGTGGGCCAAACGTCTGGGCGAGGGACCCTGGGTGGTAAAGGCCCAGATTCATGCAGGAGGACGTGGCAAGGGCGGCGGCGTCAAACTGGCCCGCACCGCCGACGAAGTGCGCACGATCTCCCGCGAGATGCTCGGCATGACCCTGCGCACCCACCAGACCGGCCCCGAGGGAAAACTGGTCACGCGCGTCCTCGTTGAAAACGGCTGCAACATCGCCAATGAATTGTACGTCAGCCTGGTTGTCGACCGCGGCAGTTCCAAGGTGACTGTCATGGCCTCCACCGAGGGGGGTATGGACATTGAAGAAGTAGCTGCAAAGACCCCGGAGAAGATATTCACCGAAACAATCGATCCCCTGGTCGGCCTGACCCCGTTCCAATGCCGCAAGATCGCCTTCAGCCTGGGGTTGGGCGGAAAACTGGTCAACAAGGCCGTCAGCGTACTGCAGGGACTCTACAAGACCTTCATCGCCTGCGACTGCTCCATGCTGGAGATCAACCCGCTGGTCATCACCGCCGAGAACAGCCTGTTGGCTCTGGACGCCAAATTCGGCTTCGACGACAACGCCATCTTCAGACACCTCAAAATCAGTGACATGCGTGACTTCGACGAAGAGGACGCCAACGAGATCGAGGCTTCCCAGCACGACCTCTCCTACATATCCTTGACCGGCAACATAGGCTGCTTGGTCAACGGTGCCGGCCTGGCCATGGCCACCATGGATATTGTCAAGCATTACGGCGGCGACCCGGCCAACTTCCTGGATGTTGGGGGTGGGGCCACAGCCGAGCGCGTCACCGAAGCCTTCAAACTGATTCTCTCCGACAAGAACGTCAAAGGAATCCTGGTCAACATCTTCGGCGGCATCATGAAGTGCGACGTCATTGCCACCGGGGTTATCGAAGCCGCCAAGCAGGTTTCCCTGCAGGTCCCGCTGGTAGTCCGCCTGGAAGGGACCAACGTGGATTTGGGCAAAAAGATGCTGGCTGAGAGCGGCCTGAACATTGTCGCCGCCGACGGCATGGCCGACGCTGCTAAAAAAATTGTCCAGGCCGTGGCTGCCTGCTAAAGGAGAATTGAATGAGCATCCTGATTAATAAAGACACCAAGGTTATCACCCAGGGTATTACCGGCTCCACCGGCCTGTTCCACGCCCAGGGTGCCCGGGACTACGGCACCCTGATGGTCGGCGGTGTTACCCCGGGCAAGGGCGGTACAATCATCGACGGATTTCCCGTCTACGACACTGTGGTAGAGGCCATGCACCAGACCGGCGCAACGGCCTCGGTCATCTACGTCCCGCCCCCCTTTGCCGCCGACTCGATCATGGAAGCGGTCGATGCCGGCATCGAACTGGTCTGCTGCATCACCGAAGGCATCCCGGTCCTAGACATGGTCAAGGTCAAACAGTACATGATTGGTAAAAAAACAAGACTCATCGGTCCCAACTGCCCGGGCGTAATCACCCCCGGCCAGTGCAAGATCGGCATTATGCCTGGCTACATCCACAAACCTGGCCGGGTCGGTGTCGTATCCCGCTCCGGCACCCTGACCTACGAAGCGGTCTGGCAGCTGACATGCCTGGGGCTGGGGCAGTCCACCTGCGTCGGCATAGGCGGCGACCCGGTCAACGGCACAAACCATCTGGACGTCCTGCGGATGTTCGAAGCCGATCCGGATACCGACGCGGTGATCATGATCGGAGAGATCGGCGGCACCTCGGAGGAGGAAGGGGCATACTTTGTCAAGGAGCATATGACCAAACCGGTAGCAGGCTACATCGCCGGTGTCACCGCCCCTCCCGGCAAGCGCATGGGCCATGCCGGTGCCATCATCTCTGGTGGCAAGGGCACGGCCACGGAAAAGGTGGCGATACTTGAGGAATGCGGGATCAGCGTGGCGGCCAGTCCGGCCGAGATGGCCCAGGCCCTGCTGAAGATCTATAAACCGTAAATAATAGTTATCGAATTGCGAATCAATAAAAAGGATGGAAGGATTATCAACGTGGAAACTATGAAATACGAAATTATCAGCCAAAAAAAGGCTGAAAAGCTTCAGCAGACTGCTACTCATGTTGTAGAACATGGCAACGCAGGCGAATGCCCGACGTGCGGACATGCAGGAATCTATGACCTCAAAGATTCCGGACTGATGCCATCCTCAATCTTCTACAGTGTAAATCATGAAAAATGGCGCTGTATGCTTTGTGATTTGCGTTCCATTGGCTATTAAAGGACAATAAGATGAGTAATAAACGTATTGAATGTCCAACATGTGCAGACTTCACCCGAGTTGAAGTCAATCAGAAGTCTGACGGCTTTTCGGCTTTTATGCTTGAATGTGGTCATTGCGGAACTGTCTGGACATTGAAGGATGGGATTGAAAAAGCTATCATTTTGAATTCTGTGGTTCGGAATTCAGATAATACAAATCCTGTCCGTCTGTCTGGACAGCGAATCAATGTATAACGTTACGTTTACATCACGCATGATCGTTCTCACCATGATGTTATATTGCCGACAAGTTAAGTTTCTGCTTTGATTTGTGTGATTGATTATTGTCTGAAGCAGTATCAATGCTCAATAATGCGGTATCAAAGTGGCAGCCAATGATTGCATAGGGTTTTGAAGTTTTCTGATTTTATTGCACTGGAGACCTCTTCAATGGGAAAATACAAGGAAAACGCGAAGTACAATGTCCTCTCCATACGGGTTACCGACGACGAGATGGCTGCAATTAAAGAGATGCAACGTGACACACATAAAAGTGTTTCGATGCTCATGCGAGAAGCGATGCTTCAGTATACCCTGTTTATTGACGGTGCCGCCAACCAGTGAAACTAATTTGAATTACGATTGTTGGACGAGCACATATTGCCATGTGTGCTCCTTTCATGGCCGGGGGGGGGGGCACCCCTCCGGCTATTTTAGTTTGTGTAGATGAAAAACCATCCATACAAGCATTAGAGCGAGCAACCGGATATGTTCGTACGAGTAGCAGTAAAATTGTTCGCGGACTGAAAAGCACTTATAAACGGCATGGTACCATTAATCTGTTTGCCACCGGAACGATTCAGTCAAAAATAACCACAGAGAAAAGCGTCCTGACTTTCTTGAATTTATGAATGAGATAGTGGCAAGCGTTCCTGAAAACAACGAAAACCACGTGATTTTGGACAACTACTGTGCACACAAGAAAAATGATGCCTGGCTAACTGAACATCCAAATGTCCGCTTTCACTTTACGCCAACATCAGCAAGTTGGCTAAATCAGGTAGAAATATGGTTTGGGATCTTTAGCCGTAAAACCCTATCAGGAGCAATCTTCACAAGTACAGAGCAGTTTGGGCAAGCTATTGAAGCATTTGTTGAAAGGCACAACGAAACGGCACATCCTTTTGTTTGGCGCAAGCGAGAAGTTAAGGGCGCACAATTGAGAAATACAATTTTAAACTTATGCAATTAAACACTAGTTTTATCAGAACCGTCTCTTTAGAGCCGAATAAGGAGCCTTTAATTACCATCCACAGTGTAAATCCAGAGGGGGAATTAATTCTTCGGATTACTCCGATGCCGAGTGACACAAACACGAACGGTGACATCTTTGGAGGATGGATCATGTCGCAAATGGACATTGCCGGCGGCATGATGGCTAAAGAAATACAGGCGGCCGCGTAGCTACAATCGCAGTGGACGCCATGAAATTCATCAAACCGGTAAAGATTGGTGACGTTGTCTCTTGCTACGGCAAAGTTACGAGGATTGGGAACACATCCATCACCATCAGACTGGAAATTTGGGTTAAATCTGGTGTACGCGAAATGATGATTGATAATGAAAGCGAATTATTCATTGTTACTGTAGCTTCGTACACGTATGTGGCAGTTGGCCACGAAGGGCGGAAAAGGCCGTTCTCAATACTTGAGATGCCTGCTTCTTGACCGTTTCACCATGTCATAGAAAGGAACACCATGTCAGTAGCAACAATAGAAACAGCAATTGAGGATATACGCTCGGGAAAGATGGTTATACTGGTAGACGATGAAGACCGAGAAAACGAAGGCGACCTGACCATGGCCGCACAAGCGGCCACGCCAGAAGCAATTAACTTTATGGCCAAACATGGCCGGGGCCTGATATGTTTGACCCTGACGCATGACAAATGTGAAGAACTGGGGTTGCGCCCGATGGTGCGTGACAACACATCCCCATTTGAAACAGCCTTCACCGTATCAATTGAAGCAAATAAAGGAGTCACCACCGGCATATCAGCTGCCGATCGCTCACACACTATTCTAACCGCAGTGGCTGATAATGCCTGTGCGAATGACTTGGTAAGCCCTGGTCATATCTTTCCGTTGAGGGCAAAACTGGGTGGAGTATTGGTGCGCACCGGACAAACTGAAGGCTCTGTCGATCTGGCACGCTTGGCAGGGCTTAAGCCCGCAGGCATTATTTGCGAGATTATGAATGACGATGGCACGATGGCACGTATGCCGGAACTAAAAAAATACGCTAAGCTGCACGATATTAATATCTGTACTATAGCTGATCTGGTGGCCTACCGCTTGAAAAACGAAATTCTAGTACGCAAAGTTGCCGAGGCTCACCTCCCTTCCCAATATGGTGGTGATTGGAGGGCAATTGCCTTTGAAAATGATATTGATAAACTTGACCATCTGGCACTGGTCAAAGGTGAGATTAATGGGACAGAACCTGTTTTAGTACGGGTTCACTCAGAATGTCTAACCGGTGATGTTCTTGGCAGTCTCAGATGCGATTGTGGCGAACAACTGCACCGGGC
>JBAQPK010000367.1:0-9577 GCA_049305715.1 Desulfuromonadaceae bacterium
TTCTTCCGGAAAGCAACAATCAGCCAGTAACAGAGCGCGTACCCGGCGAGTGCGGCAAAAAAACCGATCACTGAACTCCCGAGAATAATCGCCGAAGCATACCCTTTAAGTGAACTCCACTCCAGACTCGTAATTCGAAAGAGTGCCGGCTTGTTGCCGAGGATGGTTTCGCCCAGTTTGTAGCTGGCGGCGAGAGCCGGAACGACCGTCAGGGGGGTGTTGACCCAGGCTCCGGTGATGCAGGTCAATTTGTTGAGGCGGAACAGAAAAGCGAGCGCAATCGCCAGCGGCGTGTGTAAACCGAAGAAGGGGGTAAAGCTGATAAAAACGCCCACGGCAAAACCGGCAGCAATGTGTCCGGGGTGGGCATCAAGGGAAAGCATTTTTTTGAATTGCTGCTTGATTTTGTCAATTGATATCACGGCGGCCTCGATTGTCGGTAACTCTACGATTACGAGGTGCATTTTGTCAAATGATTAGACTTCACGAACACGTTCACCTCTAGTTTATAGCGAAGAACTTTGTTTTTCGCCTGACTGCTCTGCTATTTCAGGCGCTTGCAAAATGCGCCTTCTGTGCCCTGTCACATATAATCTTGACTTTAGTTTTAGAAGTGATTAGAAAAAAGAGAAGCGTAAGAATGCGCGACTCTCCGATACTAGCAAACCGGAAGCAATTCCGGGACGCATAGCCACGGGCCCTACGCGGGTAGCCGGGTTGCCGAAGAGGGTGAAGACACTATATGTCGCTGTGTTTTAGCCTGACTTCCAATGTTATGGAGACAGGCTATTTTTGTTTATCCCGTTGATACGGGTGGGGGTCGGTATGAAACTGATGAAATATATCTCCGGCGTCATTTTTCTTCTCATATTCACGAGCCTTCCTGCAGCTGCGTCCGGCAACAATTGTTCGTACGACAAAAGCGCGCGAAATGGGAAAACCGTATTCGATATCCGCAGCCGTCCGGTAAGCGGATGTGCCGTGCAGATTGTCTCGGTTGAGGTGCGGTGTGACGGAAAGAGGGTGGCCGGTATGAAAGCGGATGTTGATTATCTGGCCCGATCTGCCAAAACTGTCGATCTGACAGGTGACGGCACTCCGGAGCTTGTCATATTCAGCCGAACAACCGCAGGGGTTGTGACGGAATCGCTGGACATTTACTGGATGGACGGCTCGACCCTCCGCCGGTCAATGGTGCCGGAGCTTGACGATAAAAGCGGCTACATGGGGGGGGACCGTTTCAGTCTTAATGATCGCCTGATAGTTCAAACCATTCCGGTTTATCTCGCTGGCGATCCGCTAGGGAAGCCCACCGGCGGAACCCGCTCGCTCAAATATGAATTCAAGGATGGAGCATTAACGCCCTATGTTCAGGCGGTAAAAGCGGCGGTCCCTGCCGATGGTGCCCAGGCAGTCCAACCGGTCCAACTGGAGCAGCCAGTGCAACAAGTGCAGCCAGTACAACCGGAGCAACCGGAGCAACCAGTACAACCAGTACAACCAGTACAACCAGTACAGCCAGTACAGCCAGTACAGCCAGTACAGCCAGTCCAGCCGGTGCAACCGGTGCAACCGGTGCAACCGGTGCAACCGGAACAGCCAGTGCAACCGGAACAGCCGGTGCAGCCAGTGCAACCGGAACAGTCCGTACAACCGGCGCCGGTTGAGGCGAAATCAGCGGTTCCGGCTCCTGCCGTTCTTGCGGTCACCGGAGTTACGGCGATCGAAACGGGGATTGAAATCGCGGGAGGCGGCCCGATCGAAAAATTTAAAATCATGAAGCTGGAACATCCGGAACGGGTAGCCATCGACATCCCTGGTGCGGGTTCATCTCTGGAAAGGAAAAAGATACCGGTCAACCGGTTCGGCATCAGCAATGCTCGGGTCGGACGGAACAAAGGCTTCCTGCGGATTGTGCTGGATACGAAACTCCGTACGTTTCCACCGTTTCGGGTGAGCCCTTCCGCCAGCGGCATACTGGTCGAATTTGCGCAGTAATCACAATCTGAAAGGAATCAATCGCATGAGTGCAACAACTACTATCGGTGTTATCGGCGGCAGCGGGCTGTATGAGATGGAGGGGCTTGAACAGGTAGAACGGATCAGGATTGAGACCCCCTTCGGCGACCCGTCCGACGAATACGTCACCGGCGTGTTGAACGGGGTACAGATGGTGTTTCTTCCCCGGCATGGCCGCGGTCACCGTCTGCTGCCGTCCGAGGTCAACTACCGCGCCAATATCTACGGCATGAAGAAGCTCGGCGTGGAGCGGATTATTTCCGTCTCTGCCGTCGGGAGCCTGAAGGATGCCATCGCCCCGGGACATATCGTGATTCCGGACCAGTTTATCGACCGCACCAAGGGGATCAGGAAGGACACGTTTTTCGGCGACGGCATTGTTGCCCATGCCGGCTTTGCCGACCCGGTCTGCTCCGATCTTTCGGACACGCTCTTCAACGCAGCCCGGAAAGCCGGGGCAACGACGCATAAGGGGGGCTCCTACATCTGCATGGAAGGGCCGGCCTTTTCGACCCGTGCCGAATCATTCTCCTATCTGGCGCTGGGAGCCTCCGTCATCGGCATGACGAACCTGACCGAGGCCAAACTGGCCCGCGAGGCGGAGATCTGCTACGGCATCATCGCCCTTTCAACCGATTACGACTGCTGGCATGACTCCCACGATGATGTCACCGTCGAAGCGATCATCCAGATCATTTGCCAGAACGTGGCGATGGCCAAGAACATCATCCGCCATGCGGTGGCTGAAATCGGCGGCCAACGGTCCTGTTCCTGCGGCAGCGCCATGCAGTATGCCGTGATTACCGACCGCTCCGTCATTCCTGAAACGACCAAACAGAAGTTGGCGCCGATCATTGGAAAGTATCTGTAGTCGCGGGGTGTGTGGATAGCCAATGGGCCGATAGATGAAATGGGAGTCTTGGGACATGTCAGGCATCCGTATTCCTTTGTGCTTGGAAAAAAGCGGGACAGATATATTTTGCAGTGCTCTTCGGACGTCCAGGATTCCTGGCTTCGACCTTGTTTACTCCATTATTTCAGACTGACGCGAGACTCTCCCCGGGCGATGACATGAACCGATAACCGGTCGTCTTTAACGGTTGTCTCGCCAAGAGATAAGGACTTGATCTCACCGGCCATTTTAACATGTTCAGCTATTTGCACGGAGGACAACGCCGAGGACGCCTTGAGTCTGGCCTTCTCCAACTGCTCGACGACCGAGGAGTCGAGCTTCGTCTTGATCGTATCGCGAATGGTGCTGCTAAAGAGCCAGCTTCCGACACTAACCAGCCATCCTGCATCCTTTGTGTCAAAATCGACGTTTTCAAACGTCAGCGAGTTGTTCTGTGCATTATGCACCGGCTTGGTAGAAAGCGTTACCTCACCTTCAAAATCTCCGGTTGCGGCCAGGACGACAATCAGTCGGCCATTCTCACCCTTCAGGTTGAAACCTTTTATGGTGATCTTTTTCTCCTCGCCAAAGGTCTTGTCAAGCAGCACGGGGTTCAGCGAACTCACCAGATCGGCAAAGAAGATGTCTGTGGCAAGCTGGATATGAAACTGTTTGTCGAAGGCCGGCAATTGCTGCACCGGAGGTAACGGCTTCACGGGGGCTGCGGCCGGCCTCGGGCCGACAGCCATCTCGGCACCGGTAATGACGCCAATGGACAGCTGGATTTGATTGTTTGCCGCCAAGAGCGGACTCATGACGATCTTTTCCGGAGTAAGCCTCAGCCAGGCGCTGAACTCCTTGCTGACAAGTGTCGGGGAAAAGGCATTCTGCCATAGGGGGGTGATCTTGGATCTCAACTGGACTGCATCATTGATTTTGGTGTCTATGACGGGGGCCAGCAGTTTTTGAACCGGCTGGGAGATAGCCTCGATCATGCTTTTGGGTTTCAATGACAGCGGTCCGAGTTTGAGTGTCTCGGCGATATTATCCGACAATCCGGTATAGTAGAGTTCGGTCTTGAGGCGCCAGTCCGGAGTGACATTCACTTTGGCCTTGAAGCTCAGCCCGGCCCGGAGGGGATAACTCTCATACATGGCATAGCTGAATGTCAGCTGAACGGGCAGCGTAATATAGACATAATTATCAGCGGCAGTAACCGCTACCGGGCCGGTACGGAGAGCAGTGACCGATGTTCCCAGGCCGCCTTTGCCTTTGTAAAGTTCTTTCGGGAGAGACTGGTTGATAATAGCGGCGAGATCTTTAGCGGAAGCCTCTACGTTCAGATTGACAGAGGATGGCGGCACGGTGGCGGAAGCGCACAAGGTGCCGGGCAGCAAAAGAAAGCATATCGTCAGAATTCGGTAATAAATCATCGGTGTCCTCTTGGTTTTTTGAGCTGACTCGTTAATTACCGGTTTGGGCCGGGTTTCTTCTTTTTCCCCCGTGGGGCCTGACCTGACATCAGCGGATGTTTCATGTTGCTAGCGAAAAACCCGATAAAACTCCGCCGCATTATCGTAAAAAACGGCACGGGCCGCCTCGTCCCCCAGCGTCTCCGCCACCAGCAGGAAATCGTCGTGACGGTAGGGGCGGGGTGCGCGGGTGGAGGGGAGGTCGGTGCCGAACATCAGGGCCGCTGGGTTGGCAGCGTACAGTTCGCGCAGCGCGGTCGGCACATCGAAATCCACCCGGCCGAAACCGGTCGCCTTGACCCTGACACCCCGCTCCGCCAGCTTCAGCAGCGTCCCGAAACCTTCCCGGGCCAGTCCCAGGTGATCGATGCTGACCGCCGGAAGCTCCACGAGCGTACCAAACAGGCCGTCCAGCTCCCGCGAATCCACATACAGCTCCACATGCCAGCCGGCCAGCTCGTGCACCCGCCGCGCCATGGCATCCAGATACCGCACATCCTCCGACCCGCCCCGCTTGAGGTTGAAGCGGACCGCCCGCACCCCGGCTCCGTCTAGGTCCAGGATTTCCTGGTCGGTGACGGTGGCCGGCAGCTGGGTGACCCCGACGAAGAGCGGGCCGAGAGTGTGCAGGGCATCCAGCAGGTAGCTCTGGTCGAAGGCCTGGAACGAGCCGGAGACGAACGCTCCTCCCCGCAGGTCATACGCGGACATTTGCGCCCGGTAGTCACCGCAGGTCAGGTCGTCCGGCAGGTAACCGTTGTTGGGGGTCAACGGAAAACGGTGGTCGATGATATGGAAATGGCTGTCGAAGAGCGGGAAGGCGTCGCAATTCTGCTTTTTCGTGTCTGTTTCGTTCAAACGGCTGCTCCGTTCCGTTGATGTGGTGACAACATTATACCGATCGCCGCGATGTTGGCAATCGGTATTGTGTTATGGAACGCTTCCCGCTATTGTATGTGAAACATCACCGAAAGGAGTTACCCCATGCTGTCATACGAACAGGCCCGGCGTATTATTCTGGAAAATATAGCTCCGGCGGGGGTCGAACAGGTTGACCTGGTCGATGCCGTTGGCCGCGTACTTGTTGAAGACGTCGTTTCTCCCTGGGATATGCCGCTCTGGGACAACTCGGCCATGGACGGCTATGCACTCCGCAACGCCGACTGCAGCGTGATCCCCTGCAAGCTGAAAGTTACCGGCTACATCCCGGCCGGCGCCCGTGCAGACGGAATTGAAGTCAGGCCGGGGTGTGCGGTCAAGATCATGACCGGCGCGCCGATCCCGGCAGGCGCCGATGCGGTTGTGCCGATTGAAGAAACCGAAGAAACTTCCGGCGAACTGGTTGAGCTTCAGGCAGCTGTTACGGAACGGCAGCATATCCGCTATCGCGGCGAAGACGTGCGTTCCGGCCAGACCGTCATCGCCGCCGGAACGATTATCCGGCCGCCGGAAGTCAGCATGCTGGCCTCCCTTGGGCGGTCCCGGGTGCCGGTCTTCCTGCGTCCGACCGTAGCGATTCTCTCGACCGGCGATGAGTTGATCGAGGTCGGCCGCACCCCCGGCGCCGGAGAGATCATCAACAGCAATACCCTGGCGCTGGCGGCGGCGGTGCGTGAAGCAGGAGGGATCCCGCGCATCATCGGCATCGCCCGGGACAACCTGGAGAGTCATCGCGAAAGGCTGCAGGAAGGACTCAAGGCCGATATGCTGGTGACCTCGGCCGGTGTATCGGCCGGAGATCGTGACCTGGTGCGGGTTGTGCTGGAAGAGCTGGGAGTCAAGCAGGTGTTCTGGAAGGTTGGTATCAAGCCGGGCAAGCCGACCGCCTTCGGAGTCAAGGATGGGAAACCGGTCTTCTCGCTCCCCGGCAACCCGGTTTCCAGCCTTATAACGTTCGAGGAGTTCGTCCGTCCCGCCCTGCTGCGGATGATGGGGCAGCGTCAGGTGCTGCGTCCGACCTTCGCCGCCGTTCTGCGCGATGATATCAAAAACAGGGAAAGCGACCGCACTGTCCTGCTCCGCATCCGCCTGGAGCGGGAAGAGGGGCGTTATTACGCATCAACGTCCGGCAATCAGCAGACCGGGCTGCTGAAGACCATGGTCAATTCGGCGGCCATCGCCGTCATTCCCCCCGGTCGCGGCTTCATGGCGGCGGGTGAAGAGGTTGATGTTCACTTCTTCGGCAGCTACATCGATCTGATTTAGAATTATTGAGTGAGGTTCAGATGAAGGATTATCTCGGCGCCCATATGTCCATCTCGGGAGGGCTGCACCTGGCGATCGACCGGGCTGTCGCGGCCGGCTGCGGTGTCCTGCAGATTTTTACCCGCAACTCCAACCAGTGGCGGGGGAAGCCGGTTAGTGATGCCGATGTCGCGCTGTTCCGCAGCAAGTTTGCCGCTTCCGGCCTGCGGGAGGTGGTTTCCCACGACATCTACCTGATCAATCTGGCCTCTCCGCCGGGTGATATCCGTGACAAAAGCCTGGCGGCCTTTCGGGATGAACTGGAAACCTGTGCCCGCCTCGGCATAACGAAGGTTGTCATGCATCCCGGCTCACACCTGTCAGACTCGCCCCAGACGGGATTGGCGCGCGTGATTGAGGCCTTTGACGTTCTTTTCGGCGAAGTGCCGCAGTTCGAGGGAAGAGTGCTGATTGAAACGACGGCCGGTCAGGGGAGCAATCTGGGGAGGACGTTTGAAGAGCTGGCCGCGATCATCAACGGCTCGCGTTTCCCGGAAAAGTTCGGGGTCTGCTTCGACACCTGCCATACCTTTGCCGCCGGGTACGATACCGCCACGGAGGATGGCTATCGCGACACCATGGAACAGTTCGACCGCCTGATCGGAGTGGGGCGGCTGGAATGTTTCCATCTCAACGACTCCAAGAAAGGGCTCGGCTCGCGGGTCGACCGGCATGAGCATATCGGTCAGGGGGAACTGGGACTGAACCCGTTCCGCTTCATTCTCAACGACCCCCGTTTTGCCACGGTGCCGAAGATCCTGGAGACCCCCAAGGGGGACAATGACGAGATGGATGGGGTAAATCTGGCGTTATTGCGGGGATTGGTCGGCTGACTTTAAAAATGGCTTTTGGACCCACGTTTTCGTGCGTTTCGTGGACAACAGTTTTTCGGAGATTATAGCTTGTCAAACAGATATTCCAGCCCGTTGACCTTTATTTCGTAGACCGTCCGCAACATATCCCCCAGCTTGCCCGGCGGAAACCCCTGGCCGGCAAACCAGACGACGTAATGTTCCGGCAGATCGACGAGACGGCGACCCCGGTATTTGCCGAACGGCATCTTCGTGGCGGCCAGTTCCAGCAGTTTGGAGTGGTCGAATGGTGGATACGACCCCTCTTTTTCCCCAGCAAAAATCATTTGAGTTCACCTCTCTACTTGGAAAAGCATAGATTACTCATTCCTTCAGTTTACATAACGTTTGTAGGCACACCTGCGTAGCGAAGCGGAGACAGGTGCTGCCGGGAGTTATACATTTTTCTCCGCTTGAGGAGTTATTTGTGATTTCTATACTCAGGTTTTTCAGACTCTTCTTTAAAAGCCTCGTCAAACTCAATTTGGCTGTAACAATCGGGATGAGCTTTGATAACTTTCGTAAGAAGCTCCATCTTCTTAGGACTATCCGCTCCACTAAGACTTACAACTGTCTGCTCAAGTACAACAATTTTATTCAGGAGTTCTCCGATAACCTCTTTCGCTCTATCAAGATCCGTCATTGTAACCTCACTTTCTGGTTTATGGTGTATTACCGCATACATAGATGCAATTTATTGATTCAGATTACTCGGCGCTACACTGGGAGATGGCTTAATGTATTTTGGCATGTTGCACAAGCAGTGACATTTCCTCAATTCATATTTAGATTTTTTCGGTTTGTTGTATAACTCGTTAATCACCGGTTAGGGCCAGGTTTCTATATGTATAAGCAAGCTTATAGATGTATAAACAAGTTTATATATCTATAAACCCAATAAGTTTATACCGCTATAAACTTCCGCGCATTTTTACCGATCCATCAGGTTTATATATCTATAAACTCTTTTTTGGCGTCTGTTTTGGTTTCTACAACTATAAGCTTTTCCAGCCTCGTTCCGGCAACGCACCCGTATGGTACAAGCCAAACCTGTCGCTGTTTATTCCATCGTCCACCGACTGCTCTTGCCTGATTTTGTAAAGACATTTCATTTATGCCAATTTTGAGGGGAACAAGTGCGCCTTCCGGATACTTGGCAGGCGGTGGTGTCCATTCACTTTCGCTGACGATAATCTCAACGGTTTTATACTGCTTGTGTGCTTTTGCATCATAGCGATAGCGTACACAGTACAAGGCATCGCCGTACTGATCTACCAATCTCTTTGTTCCTTTTTGTCCCGGCTTTAAAATCACCCGTGTTTTCATTAACACTCCGGTATGTCTGCATAATTATGGCAATTTATGTAGCATGGTTGCAGAAAATTAGAAACTGATTTATTAGTTTTACTCTATTGACGCCGTTATATTTACGCGTTATGGAAGCTTTGGGTAATTTAGCTGTTTGATCATCTCGTTATGAAGGGAACTAATACCGATGATACCTGTTCCATATTCCGTTATGAATGATTTCGTTGCTATTCTCAGGAACCGCGAGATACCTTCCCCCCAGGTTGAACATTACAAAAAATGGTTGCGGTATTTTTATGATTTTTCCGCCAAATATCTGGGCACTGACAATAAGCCAGAGAAGGTAAAACTCTTTCTGGAAAAACTGCGGAGCAAGAATCAGACTCTAGCGCAGTGCCAGCAGGCTGCCCATGCTATTTCACTGTATTTTGAGATGCAGAGCCTGGAGAGGCAACCGGAAAAGTCTGCCGATGAGTCAAACAGTGTGCCGCACCAAATAGTAGAACAGGAAACAGTACATCGGGTGTCAAACGAGCAATTTGCGACAACAGAACCGTTTCCTGCTTTCAAGCCGAGACAATCACAATATCTCGTGGCTGGTTATCAGGAAAAATCCAGCTCTCCTGAGTGGGATGAACTTATCAACAAACTTGCCGATGAGATAATGTATTGCCTCAGTCGGAATTGGACTTTCAGGCCGCTTGATCTAAGGGTAAGTCAGCTTCCCCTGAATGTCTGATTTCAGGGAAGTCTTGTTGTCGTTTTTGTTTTCTCAGTTCTCTGGCTTCTTC
>JBAQPK010000368.1:0-6030 GCA_049305715.1 Desulfuromonadaceae bacterium
GAGCAGGAATTGGCGCCGTTGAACGCGCAGGTCGAGCAGGTCCAGGGAGCGCTTGCGGAGCTCGAGTGTGAGAAGCGCGCGGTAGAGGCAGAGCTTGAAACCTTTTCTGCCGACCGGCTGCGTTTCGACGCCCTGCGGGATGTCTGCAATGTTCTTGACCGGCTCGACGAACTGGAAGCAGGCAAACTCTTCTGGGGAGAAGTGCCGGAGTTTAAGGATCCCGCAGGACATATCGCACGGCTGCGGAGTCACATCGCCAGCTTCGACGAGGAAATCCGCGGGACTCTGGAAAAACAGGCGAATATCAAGGCGCGGGGCAACCAGCGCCTTGAGGAACTTGACTACCTGTATGATGAAATCAGCAATGCACATGCTCGAGACGAGAGGCGCGAGGATGAATATCTCATCGAACGGGAGCTTTCCCCGGTTTCACATCACCCGTCGGTCATGCCCTGGAGTGATGATGGTGAGAGCGAGCGGCGATACCGCCGCTCCCTGCTCATTGCGATGCTCCTCAACCTGCTCCTTTGTGCCGTCATCCTCCTGGTGACCGTGCCGGTGCTGGTCCGTCCGCCCGTTGTCGAAATCCCGGAACGGCTGGCGATGATGGTCAGGAAGGAACATAAGAAGCCGGTGCCGGTTAAAAAAACCAAGGAAGTGAAGAAAGAAGAGAAAAAGCAGGCAGACAAGGACCAGGATAAAACGGCGCAGGAACGGCCCAAAGCGGCCGTGGCTGAACGGACGGCCGCACCCAAAAAAGCTGAAAACACAGGGGTCCTGGCGTTCAAGGACAGTTTTAAAGACCTCATTGATGAGACTCCGGTTGCCAGACTTGGAACCGAAGCCCGCCTGAGCAATCCTGCTACCCAAACGGCCGGGCAGGCCCTGGCGAGCCGTTCCCTGGTGACGATGCAGGCGGGGGGAGGAACCAGCGGGGGGATCGGCAATGCCGCAGTCAGTCGGAATGTTGGCAGCGGCCGGAATATTGGCAGCGGCGGGGGCAGCGATCGACTTGGCCGTGCGGGCTCCGGCTTTGCGCAAGTTAAGAGTGCGATCGCAGGCGCAGGAGGGAAGGAGGCCAAGCCACTTAGCTCCGGGGCTCGTCCGGGCCGAACCGACGAAGAGATTCAGATACTATTCGATCGTTACAAGGCCGCACTCTACCGTATCTATAATACCGAATTGCGTAAGAATCCGACACTTCGCGGGAAGATGGTGCTGCGGATCACAATCGAACCGAGCGGGGCAGTCTCAGCCTGCGCGATGGATTCGAGCAATATGGACGCGACTGAATTTTCCGCCCAGATTGTCGAAAGGGTCAAAAAGTTCAACTTTGGCGCCAAAGATGGGGTGCCGAAGACGACGATCCTGTATCCCATCGACTTCCTCCCCGCCCGGTAAGGCTGTGAGAGGGGTTGGCAAATGCCGGTGACGGCAACTTCGAAAAGGGTCCCGGCCACATTGGGTATTCAATAAACCACCGGTATTGTCGATGTCACTAAATCATAGGAGATTCAGATGAAAGCATGGAGATGTTTCGCAGGTTTGTTTTCCATTTGCATTATCACATTCGCTCTGCAAGGTTGCGGTGGCGGAGGAGGTGGTGAAAGTGTTGCGCTTCCACCACCGACCATCACTGATATTAACGGAGGGATTACGGGTAGCGGCACAGTTGGAAGTCTGTTCATTATAGACGGAAACAATTTCGGTAACCTGTCTGCCCCGGCCGCCGGTTTTTCCGTCGATTTTCGTGACACTACAACCAATGCCGTTGTTGCGTCGGCCCCGGTAAACTATGCCGCCGGCAACTGGACCAATACCATTATAAAGGGGACGGTTCCTAACGCGCCCGGCATTACCGCCGGAACTATCTACAAGGTGACGGTCACCACAACCAGCGGAACGACTTCTGGCGTCAACTTCCTGGTCGTGGCAAGCGTTGCCTTCAGCCCATCCACCATTACTTGGAGTACTGCCGCCACCCTTCCCGTGGCCAAGCAGGGTTTCCCGACTATTATAGCACCGGTCTTCCGATCTTTTACCAGCTCAACCAAGCCGGTCTTTAAATCCTTTACGAGCGCCACAAACTATGTCTACACCCTGGGCGGGAACACATCCACTGCAACAGCTCCCGACAAGTCCGCGAACGTGGCATCGGTCTTCCTTAACAAGATGGTCAATGCTACCGGCGCCCTTGCCGATCCAAGCTGGACCGCTACTACACCTCTGCCAGACAAGCGCGGCTTTGCGACCGGAGTGCTTGCAAACACATTTAACTCAAAGGCCACCGGCTACGGCACTCTTTATGTATTGGGCGGCCTTGACGGCACGGGCAACGCAACCAGTACTGTTTATGTTGCCTCAATCTCCTCCGACGGGACCCTCCCTGCAAGCGGAACAGGCAGCTGGACCACAACCACACAACTTCCCCAGCCCTTGTTTGCCGCAGCCGCAGTGATCTTCCACAACCGCCTTTATGTTGTTGGAGGCAACAATAGCACAGGAGCGCCTGTTGCGAATGTCTACTCCGCTGTCATCAACAGCGACGGTACCCTTGGGAGCTGGCAGACACTCGCGGATCTCCCGACCCCACTGGCCTATCATCAGATGGTCACTGTCGGTGGATTCCTCTATGTTCTGGGTGGAGACAACGCGGCAGTTGACCCGATTACCAACGTGGCAAGTCTCTCAGAGCAGGACAGTATTTATTTCGGTCAAATCAATCTCCTGGACGGATCCCTGGCCACATGGACGAAAAACTCCAGCGGTATGGGCAAGGCCCGGGAAAAGTTCACCGCAGTGGCGGCAGGAGATGCAGTTGTAGTCACCGGCGGCCTTTATAACGGCAGCCCGGGCTCTAGCGAATCCCGCTACGGAACCATCAATACTGACGGCTCACTTACGCCCTTTGCCGGAGCAACCGGCACCAATACGATTTCTACCGCCGGGGGGTACAATCCCTATAACCATTCGACCGCCTATTTCGTGGATAACTCCGGCAACCCGCACATCCTGATCCTCGGCGGGGCAGACGTCGCTACCGGTTTGCTGCATCCGGAGGTCTGGTACCAACTCTAGTCCGCCCGGTAAGGCTGTGCGAGGGGTTGTTAAGGGCCGGTTTTTTATGTGTGAATTCTGCTTTGTGTTGATTTCGATAGGTTAAAGTAAGTATTGACTGGTTTTTAATTAATAATTATCTTTTGCTCATATGCCTCAAAAAAATTGCTATTCTTTGAGGCATATGATATTTCTAGCGTAGATAATGGTAAAAAGTAAACACGTTCTCCGAACGGGCAAAACCAGAGTAATCTGGTGACGCAAAGCCACGGATCCTGACATAATAGGATAGCCGGGTTGCCGAAGAGATGGATTCGCATCTTGGCACCCGGTATTTACCGACACAAGGAGCGCTCTCATCTTCGGAAGATGGGAGCGCTCCTTTTTTTATTGGTTGTCCAATGTTTTATTTGGTAAACGAAGATGTTCTGTGACATTGACGCCTGCTTTCGTTGAATATTGAAGGGTTACGAAAGGAGGCGTTCGTGTTTTGGGGGTCTGTTCTTTTGAAATTCAAGTCCGGTTCGATTTCGAGTCATGCAGCGGAATGTTGCCGCATGGGCTGAGAGAACCGGGCAAGTCGCCGAAAGGGTAAAGCACGGGCAACCGTGCGGCACAGAGCCACCATCCAGCGCAAGCTGGTTAGAGGGGCTGTCGAAGTGACTTTGCAGGATGAGTTTATCTTCGTCATGCCAAAGCCTGCCCTTTTTCGGGGTGGGCTTTTTTGGTTTTCGGTCTTTTTCCCTCCCCTTCGTAAACGGAGGCTGGGCGGGATTTAGAAGATTTGTTTCAGCGAGATTCAGCATACGGGAGGACGCATATGAACACACTGCGTAGTCTGATGGCGGGCACATTAATGTTGCTGGCGCTTACTGCGGTGCCGGTCACGGCCCTGGCGGCATTTTCAAGCGTTATTGATCCTGATCTGGTCGCCCTCTGGAACATGGAGGGGGATTGGAAGGATGCGTCATTGATGGGAAATGACTTGACCCCAACTAACAATCCAACCTTTAATTCTGATGCAAAGATCGGCACTATGTCGGCAAAATTCAATGGTTCAAATACCTATCTGCGCCGCGCCTCAGGTAACAGCCTGCCTTTAGGTAGCAGCCCGAGAACTTTTCTGGCTTGGATTAAACCATTCAGTTATCCGGATAGTAATTATAACGGCATTATTTCTTACGGCCAGATGGTAAAAGGTAATAAAGGTTCAACGCTAGCAATCAAAAGCGACGGTCGGCTGTCCATGGCATTCTGGTGGAATGATGCTGTACAAACTGTAGGGACTCCGGCAACCCTTAATCAATGGAACCAAGTGGCATTTACCTATGACGGTGGGACTACTGTCAAGTTCTATGTGAACGGCCAGTTTGTCCAGGAAAGCTCTCTGAGTGCAGGAATCCCGGCGAATACTCAGGACGGGCCGTTACGTATCGGCTCAGTTGATGATCCAGGTCGTGTTTTCAATGGCCTCATCGATGAAGCCGCCATCTACAGCCGAGCCCTCTCTGCAACGGAAATCCAAGAGCAGTATCGAAATTACGTCGTTAATTCCTCGACCGTGAACCTTGTTCCGTCGCCGATAAAAACCCCCACCATTATCCTGAGCGGCACAAAGCCCGCAAACACTGCCATCGTGGTGAACGGGAACATCCTGGTGCCACTCGATGGGACGACCATCTGGCAGGCAAATTATACCCTGTCGCAGGGTATGAACACCATCCCCGTCACCGCACGGGATAGCCAGAATCTCGACAGCTTGCCGGTGACTCTGACGGTCGTCCTGGACACAACGCCGCCCCAGGTTACAACCACCACGCCGACAAATAACGGGATTTTGAAGGCCGCCCCAAGCGCAGTGACCTTTGGCTTGGAAGATGCCTTCTCCCTTATTAACTTTACCTCCACACTGAACGGCGCGACAGTGAAGAATGTTTCAGGTCTCAATATTGCCGGGACATGGAGCAACTCCGGGAGCGGCACAACCGGCTCGGCCACCTTCACGCCGTCTGCGGCACTGAGCGAGGGGCCATACACAGTGACCATTAAGCCGACCGATACTTTGGCTAACGGCTCGACTTACACCCTTACCTTCACCATAGACAGCACGCCTCCTGTTGCTCCAGGGATCGACCCGGTCACTTCAGCGATCAATACCACCAGCAAAACCATCACCGGCACCAAGAGCAGCGACAGCGCCAGTGTTGCCGTAGGTTGCGCAGGGGCCTCAACCAGCACGATCTCCTACCCGACCGCTACCACCTGGAACGTGAATGTTTCCGGGCTGAAAGAGGGGAGCAACACCATCACCGCCTATGGAGTTGACACGGCCGGGAACCCGAGCGCCACGGCCACTGCGACGATCACCGTCGATACCGCCCCGCCCGCTGTTGGCGCAACGCCTGCCGGTGGGATCTACAACTCAACCCAGATTGCAGCCCTTGTTGCGGATGAGCCGGCCGTCATCTATTACACCATGGATGGCTCGACTCCGACCGTAAGTGCCGCAATGTACAGCCAGCCGGTCCCTATCCCGGCGTCCGCAACCCTCAAATATTTCGGGAGAGACCTGGCAGGGAATAACAGCGAGATTAAAACCGAAAATTATGTCATTGACGCGGCCCCGCCGGTACTGGCGATTTCAACCCTGAGTAACGGTGCATACACCAATAACGAAATCCTGAACATCGCGGGGACAGTGACGGACGACACCGGTGTAAAATGGGTCACTGTCAACGATACGGCCGTACCGGTGAATGCTGACGGGAGTTTCAGTTATGCGCTGCTGCTGAAGAACGGCGTCAACAGTATGACTATTGCGGCAACAGACAGCGTCGGTAATTTGGCAGCGGACACGCGGACAGTTACCCTCGATCAGGCAACGCCAGTCCTGGCTGTCACAACGCCGGCGGACAACAGCAAGACGGGCAAAATGCTCCTAGAAGTGAGCGGGACAGTGGACGAAACATCCAC
>JBAQPK010000369.1:0-5002 GCA_049305715.1 Desulfuromonadaceae bacterium
TTTTGACTTTTGGCACGAAAATCTGCTCCGGGTCGAGCACCTCATGGATAATGTGCAACTCTTCCCGTGACGGCGGGAACGTCTCGCCGTTGACGCGGGAGATGTCCAGGTCGAAGTGGCACATTTCCCTGATCTCATCGGGACTTTTGCCCGGATGGCAGGTATCGAGGTAAATCTTGCCGCTCTGCTCGTCGAAGCGGAATACTCCGGCCGTGCTGATGACCGCCGAAGGTCCGCCGCGATAGGCGGCGCCATACAGCTCGCGTCGATGGACAAATTCGCCCCCCGGCCATTTTTTCACCCGCCAGCCGGGACTGGTGATGTAGCTGACATTGGGGGTAAAGCGGCGCTTTTCGTGAACCATGATGAAGACCGTCCGCTTCGCGAACGAGTTGATGTCCGGGTTGCCGCCGCTGCCGGTCAGACGCAGTTCCGGGTTAAGATAGTCGCCGATGCAGGTGGTATTGACGTTGCCGTATTCATCAACTTCGGCGCCCCCCAGAAAGCCGAGATCGACGTAGCCGCGCTGGGCGATGCTGAAGGCGTCGTACAGACCGGATGAGCGGGATGCGCCCATCTCGCAGCGGGCATCGCCGACGGACGTCGGAATTTCAGGGGGGCGGCCGTCCAGAGTCCCCGCCTCAAAGATCAGTTTGAGGTTGGGAGCATGGGTCTTCTGGGCCAGCATGATCGCCACCATCGGCAAGCCGGTGCCGGCAAAAACCACCTCGTTATCCTGCACTTCGCGGGCAGCGGCACAGCACATCAGATCGGCCAGGCCGTATTCTTCAGGAGTCGCGTATTCAGTAGCCATCGTTACTTACCTCCCTTCTCGCGAACGCTGTAATTGAGTGCCGTATTGGCCTTGAGCTTCAGCATGCGCGGCCACCCCAGCTTTTCAAGATAGCTCATATGATCCTGCCCGTGTATCCACTCCTTGGCAAAATCGTCGAAACCCTCCTGGGTACGGGTACGGCCGTAGAAATCCTTGAGGAACGGGCCGTCAACGTCGTAGCGACCGAACATACCGGTCGGATGTGCCCCGAACGGGCATTCCAGAATATGATCAACCTCAAAGCTGACGATGGCGTTCTGATCGGCGTTGCGCCTGAGATACTCCTCCGGCACGATCTCCTCGGCCATGACGATCGTTATGTCGGCCGCCCGGGCCACTTCCGGGTCGGAGTAATACTGGCCGTTAACCCGCACCGTGCCTTCTTCGCCCACCTGCTGGACACACAAGACCGCAATATCAACCTTGGCGGCCGGAATCAGAACCTGAGAGCCGGCTCCGAAAAAGGGGTCTTCGGTAAACTGGTATTTGTGTTTCGCTATGCGCTTACCGTCCCGCAATCCGGCACGGCCAAGCATATCGTATTCAGGATTGTGGAGGTCGGTTCCAAGCGAGGTCTGGGTGACCGCATAGGGGGAACCGTTGGCGGCAGCGGCGAAACGGAACATCATCTCCGCATGGCTGTAATCCTCGACAATGACCTGTTTGTCGGCAACCTTGCGGGACAGGTTGGCCCCGTACTTGCCGTACAGCTCATGGCCGATCCAGCATGATTCCCAGATATCGACGCAGCCGGCCCCAATCAGGAATTCGGAATGCGAACCACCGTTTACCTCAATCAGATGTAGATTTTTTCGATGTTGACGAATCAGTTCAAAAACAATGGCCATCGGCCGGCGCCAGATGGTGAACCCGGAAAAGGTGAGACTGGAGCCGTCCTTGATTATTTCGGCGGCTTGCTGCAGGGTAATGCGCTTGCTGGTACTCATGCCTGCCTCCTTGGTACGTTAGAAGTTAATGCACGTATTCTGTCTATCAGGGCTAGCTGAAATTTTTCAAAATGTCGCGCGATATGATCAGGCGCTGAATTTCGTTGGTTCCTTCATAGATGGCCGTAATACGGGCATCACGGGCATAGCGCTCCACCGGGAAATCCTGGGTGTAGCCGTACCCCCCGAGCATCTGGAGAGCACTGTAGCAGGCTTTATTGGCCGCTTCGGTGGCGAACATCTTGGCCATGGACGCTTCCCTGGCGAAGGCCTTGCCGGACTCCTTGCGATAGGCGGCACTCATCAGCAGCAGCCGGGCAGCCTCCAGCTCGGTATAGGCGTCGGCTATCATCCATTGAATCGCCTGAAAGTTGCTGATCTTCTGCCCGAACTGACTCCGTTCCGAGGCATAGCGGGTCGCATAATCCATGGCCGCCAGCCCGACTCCCAGCCCCAGCGAACCGATGCCGATCCGCCCGCCGGCCAGTTCCCCGGCAGCGATCCGGAAACCGTCATTAAGTTTCCCCATCAGCGCCGATTTAGGGATACGGCAGTCGTCAAAAACAACCTCATTGGTGGCAGACGCGTGCTGTCCCATCTTCTTCTCTTCCTTGCCGATGACCAGTCCCTTTGTGCCGGCTTCCACCAGGAAGCAGCTGATCCCCTTGCCTTTGGGGGCATCCTTGTCGGTCACCGCCCAGGCCACGAACACGCCGGCATAGGGGGCGCTGGTGATGAAGATTTTGGCGCCGTTCAGCACCCAGCTGTCACCGTCATCGATGGCCTGGGTACTCATCCCGGCCGGATCGGAACCGGCGCCTGTTTCCGTCAGACAGAAACCGGCAGCCGGAAACTCACCGGAGCAGATTTTGGGGATGTAGGCTTTGCGCTGTTCCTCGGAACCAACGGCCTGAATTACCTCGGCTGCCATGTTGTTGACCGATACCGTCACGGCCGTCGATGCACAGGCACGGGCAATTTCGGTAATTGCGACACTGAACGATACGACCCCGGCTTCCGCTCCGCCGTACTGTTCCTTGATGTTCAACCCCATAAACCCGAGGTCGGCCAGCTTTTTGAGATTTGCCAGCATCGGCGACCGGTCGTGGCTCTGGTCGAGTTCAGCTGCCACCGGTTCCAGTTCCGCCTTGGCAAAGTCACGGGCAGTATCCTGGATCAACTTCTGCTCTTCGGTAAGGTCAAGAAACATATGCACCTCCGTATGGGTAAATATCCAACGTTACCAGTTACATCAATCAGTCCCGGACGGTCTCTATCGGCACATCCTGCTTTGGCCGCCAGAGACATGGCCTTGATGCCGGTCAGCCCTTCATCATGCCAGTCATTGTGCCAGTTTTGCCGTCAGCGCCGGCACGAACTGCATGACGTCCGCCACGACCAGCACATCGGCGATCTCTCCGATCGGCGCATCCTTATCCTTGTTGATCGCGATGATGAAATCGGACTTCTTCATCCCCGCCAGATGCTGGATGGCCCCGGATATGCCGCAGGCAATATACAGCTTCGGAGAGACCGTCTGACCGGTGGTGCCGACCTGATGGCTGTGACTGACCCATTCGGCGTCCACCACCGGACGGCTGGCGCCCATCTCACCACCCAGCGCCCTGGCCAGGGCGGCGATCGTCGGGATATTGTCCTTCTTGCCGACGCCCCGTCCGGCAGAGACGATAATCTCGGCCTTGGCCAGATCGACGTCCTTCTTCTCGGCGGCCTCGTAGCCGACGAATTCCAGATGGCCGCCGTTTGATGCTGCCAGTTTCTGTATGTTTGGCGAGCCGCCCGGCTGCAGGGCAGGGAAAGCGCCGGCCTGGATCGTCAGGACCGCCTTCGAGGTTGCCGGCTTGACGTTGCGGCGCATCTTGGCATTGCAGCAGCCGACTTCGAAGCCGCCGTCCTGGATAGCTATCACCTCGGACACCTGGGCTATTTTCAGGGCGGCAGCAACCCGCGGGGCCAGATCCCAGCCGTATGATGAGTGGACAAAGACGATGTAGTCCGGGTTCTCCTGCTGCACCGCTTCAAGGATCAGCTGCTTGTGCAGGTCGGGGTTGTACTCGCCGCACGTTGCCGCATCGGCCAGATGGAGTGTGCCGCCGTAAAGCGGCAGCTGGTTTTCGCTCCCCACCAGCAGCATGGACGTTTCGGCGTTCAGTTGTCCGGCAAAGCCGAGCAGTTCGTAGGTGGAGTCGAGCAGTTTTCCTTCGCGGTATTCGCCGATCAGTAGTGTTTTCATGGTATCTCCTATCTCAGTACCGCTGTCTTGTCCTTGAGTATCGCTATCACCTTATCCACCTGGTCGCCGACGTCCCCTTCGAGAACGATCCCTCCCCCTTTCTTTGCCGGGGGATGGAAGCTGGTCGTGGCCGCCAGGGATTCTTCCCTGAGCAGGTCGGCGACAGGAATGGCGACGATCTCTTTCTTCTTGGCCTTCATGATGTTGGGAAGGGTCGGGTAGCGCGGAATATTGAGGCCGAGCTGGCAGGTGACGAGAGCGGGGGTTTTCAGTTTGACGATCCCCTTGATGCCCCCCTCCAGTTCGCGTTTGGCGGTGATCGTGCCGCCTTCATAGTCGAAGCCGACGATCGTTGTGGTGCAGGCCATCCCGAGCAGTTCGGCTATCGTTACGCCGACCTGGGCCGAGCCGCGGTCCTGGGACTGCATGCCGGTGAAGATGATGTCGAATCCCTTGTCCTTGGCATACGTTGCGATGATTCCGGCGATCTGCCACGGGTCTTTGCCCGATGCGGCCGGGTCCTGAACATGGACGGCGTTGTCGCACCCCATGGCGAGGGCTTTCTTGATCGCTTCGACGACGCGGTCGGGGCCGATGGAAAGGACGGTCAGTTCGGCGCCCTCCCCCAGTTTTTCCCGCAGCTGCACGGCCTGTTCCACCGCGTATTCGTCATATTCGTTCATGCGCCAGGCGAGGTCGGCTTCGTTGTACCAGACGCCTTCGGCATTCGCTTTAAAGCGGGATTCCAGGTCAGGGACCTGTTTGATGCAGACGAGCAGTTTCATGGGATTTACCTCCAATTTGTTCTGTTGTGCACTTTCAATAAAGCGTGGATTTTTCGCAAGGTCAAGGCGATCAAGGAATTGCGCGGAGGCCCCTCACCCGGCCTTTGGCCACCCTCTCCCGCTGGGAGAGGGTAACTGAATCCCTTCTCCCTCTGGGAGAAGGATAGGATGAGGGCGCTAC
>JBAQPK010000370.1:0-4585 GCA_049305715.1 Desulfuromonadaceae bacterium
GTGTATGAGTTGGTAAAAACAGGCAGTTCATTCGACAAGGCACATCCGCTCAAGCTCCCTAAATACGGTAACTTGTATAATTTCAACATAATTTCTGGCACACGCGGTGATTTGAATTTTCTTGTTATAAGCAGTGACGGTACCCTTTTCGTGTATTCGCAGGACCGGCAGAAATTATGGCAAAGCAAAGAAAAATTCGGGGGTTCCGAGACGTATTTCCAGAGGGAAGATTACACAAATACTCGCATTACGGGTGAATCGTTTCGGTGGGTTTTTACTGAACAGCGAATATATGTGTCCAGTAAAGGTGATATTATAATACCCCAGAATGCCGGTTTCTGGTCCGTTGGCAATAACAGGTCGTATTCAAAAAACACCGTGTATGGATTTGGCTGGAACGGTTCAACTCTCTATAAAAAGTGGCACACTAACGAAAGCCAAAATTACTTGGCTGATTACATTTTCGATGACGCGAAGAAAGATTTGATTGCCCTCGAAGTTGTCGATAAACCGGGCATACTCGAAAAAGGAGCCAGTGCTGTTTCAATTAGAAATATAGAGTAGCTGCGTATTATCGTATTATCTCCTCTCCAGTCTTGAAAACAGTGCCTTGAAGGCCCTATTTTGAGCAGGTCCCGGAACCGTTCTGTAAACGGATACCATTCATAGTTGCTGCAGTCTGATATTCCGCCTCAAGTCACCCACAACACCCTGCTATTGACTATATCCTGCCCCATGATTCTTGTACAGTTCTGCTCCCCCCCATGATTTTCACGCATCGCACGTCCTCAAAAGCTCATTCACGCAGCGACCTGCGTTTTACAAAACACTCTCCGGCAGCCTGCATCATCAAGGATAATAACCTCTCATAAACCGGTTCATCGTCTGTACACCTGTTCAAACATCGGCCACTCCTCGGCATATATCAACGTAAGACCCAAAATTATAATCAGCATGTTTTTGCCCTCATCTCAATTCAACTATAAAAAATGGGAGCTGATGGCAGTTAAAATACGAAAACATTATGAACAAAAGGTATTCTATTAAGTGCCATTATGTGGCTAAACCTTCTTAACTAGCTGTAATAACATGTAAAAAAATTCGAAGATATGGCGTTAATGTAATAGTGTCCATGTAAATTAAATATCGGACAGAAACATTTTTCTATTGACATAATATGTCTACACATGTAGACATATAACATGTGATTTGGGCGAATCCAGGATATGAACCTGATATTCAGGATTTAGTAAGATGGCGCGGTGTCGGAAAAGTTAAATTCGGGTGACGGTAGGTGCAGTACAACAAAAAACGGGAGGTGGTTATGGGAAAAGAGCGAGTATCGAAAATGGTTATCAGGATGATGGCAAGTATGGCTTTGATGCTGATTTGTTCCGTGTCGCTATCTTTCGCGGCAGAACAGATCAATGTCGGCTTTACCACGGACTTTTCCGGCCCTGCGGCAACATTGACAATGCAGGAGGCTCCAGTGGTTGAGATGGTTGTCAAGGAGATCAATGCCGCTGGCGGAATCAATGGCAGAAAGATCAATCTGATTGTCCAGGATAATGCTTCCGACCCTGCAAAGGCGGTTGGAATCGCAAAAATGTTCAAAGATAAATACAAGTGCAAAGTCATTATCGCAGGTGTCACGTCGTCAGTTTGTATGGCGCTGAAAACATGGGGCGATCAAAACCATATTCCAATCATAGCCATTGATCCGGCAAGTGATAAACTGTTGGTAAAGAGCGGTAAGGCATGGTTTTTCAGGACGGAAGACCCGATATTCCTGAGCGTTGAAGCGGCTCTGGCCCGCCTGAAAAAACGGGGCCATACCAAAATCGCTTTTGAAGGCAGCACATTGGCATGGGGGACCGACACCCTGGCGATGATCAAGGAAAAGGCTCCTGCGTATGGGATCAAGGTTGTTGCTGAAGTCCAGGTCGAACCCAAGGCAAAAGATCTGACAATCCAGGCCAAGAAATTGAAAGATTCCGGCGCGCAGGCCTTGTTTTGCGCAGATTACGAGGCTGAAACGGCAGGCCTGGCACGAGCTATTAACTCAATCGGTTGGAAACCATACGTTATCCATGTGAGTGCTGCCAACCTCAATTCGGCAACGTCTCTGGCATCTGCGGAAATGTTTAATGGCTGGGAGACGCTCCAGGCGGTTGATACCTCAAAGCCGCTGGTCAGAAAGATTTTCAAGAAGATTGGGGCTTATACCGGCAAGGCAGTTGATGAAGACAAAAAAGTCCTCAGGGCCTATGATGCGATAAATCTCCTCGTCGAAGCACTAAAAGCGAGCGGTAACCCGGATGATTCGACTGCCATACGTGACGCCTTTTATAAATTACCGAACTATGAGCGTGCAACCGGCAAAAAAGGTAGTAAAGGCGGATTCGTCGTCGGCAAAAACCATCTAGTGGATATTGATGATGAGGTTATCTATGTCATCAAAGCCGGTAAGCTTACTCTTGCCAATAACTAGGTACTGACAGTGGTGTGAACCTCTGCCTGGCATGTCAAGTCCTGGATAGAGACTGGCAGACCGGCTCAAAAAAAATCAGAAGGTGTGGGTGTTCTATGGACAGTTTTCTAGCAAACTTGGTACCAATCATCATTGTCGGCCTCTCCCTGGGCAGTCTCTTTGGCCTGATAGGCTTGGCCTATACGGTAATCATCAACGCCACGCAGTTGGTGAACTTTGGTCAGGGTGATTTTTCCATGATCGGCGTTGCGGTTTGCTGGGCGCTGATCAGCAAAGCAGGGCTCCCGCTGTGGGTGGCTTTCCCTCTGGCGATAGTGACAGGAGGAGTAGTCGGCTTCATCACCAACGCGATCATCGTTACGCCTCTTTTAAAAAAGGATGTACATCCCTTCTATCCGATTCTGGGCACCATGTCGGTGGGAACCATACTTGCCGGTTCTGTCGGGGTGTTAACCGGTTTCTACTGGATGCCCATCGAACACTTCATGGGAAACGAACCGTTACGGCTTGGCGCCATTCCTCTGGATACGCAAGGAGTACTGATCATCCTTACAACCGTCGTCATTGTGACGGTTTACTGGTATCTGCTGCATAAGACCCGCCTGGGACTGGCGCTCAGAGCCACCGGCTTTAACCGGGAAGTATCGCTTCTTGCCGGGATCCAGGTCAGCAAGATGGCAAGCCTGTCATTTATCCTGAGCGGCATGATCGCATCAATCGCCGGCGTGTTGTGTGCACCTTTCTCGGCATTTACGGCGACCGACGGCATGGTGTTGGGAATCAACGGCTTTATAGCATTGATCGTCGGCGGCTGGGGAAATCCCTATGCCGCAGTGCTGGGAGGGATTCTGATCGGGATGATTCGTGCGGTGATCGTCGGGTACGTATCATCGGCACATGCGGAGTTGGCCACGTTCCTGGTGCTCATGATCGTCCTCACGATGAAACCGGAAGGACTGTTTGCCGGCTTCATGATGCCAAAGACACTTAACAGCAGGAAGTAAACTATACCTGGGTAGGAGCATTTATGTTGAGTAATAGAAGAAGAGACCTGTTGATTATTAGTGTGGTTGCCTTGATAGGGGCGTTGCTGCCCCTGGGAGTACCTGATTTTGTCCGGTACCTGGTAGTTCTCGTCAGTATTTACAGCATTGCATCTTTGGGGCTGAATATTTTCATGGGGTATTGCGGCCAGATAAACATGGGCAGCGCGGGCTTCTTCTGCATGGGTGCCTACATCCCGACAATGCTGCAGATAAAGTTCGAAGTGCACTATCTAATCGGCTTCCCGATCGCGGTGGTATTTTCAGCCCTCGTCGCCTGGGCCCTCAGCGTTCCGCTTCTGCGGCTTAAAGGCCATGCCATGGCAATCGGAACTCTCTCCTTCGGTATGGCAATCTTTCTCATCGCCGAACGCTTTCCTTCACTCACCGGCGGCGCCGATGGAATCTCGGTCTCTCCAATGACCTTCAACGGTGAAGCTGTCGGGGACAAATTCTACTACTACCTGATTCTGGTCTGTTTCCTTCTCTCCTATCTTGGGTGCTATTTCCTGATGGATTCGAAAATAGGGAGAGCTCTGAAGGCGATCCGGGATGACGAAGACGCCGCCGCAGCCCTGGGAATCAACGTCGCCCATTACAAGACGATGGCATGGGTACTGAACGGTGCGCTTATGAGCATCGCCGGGTCACTGTTTGCCCAGCAGGCCGGTTTCCTGAGCCCCTCCACCTTCGCCCTCTGGACCAGCATCTCGGTCCTTGTAATGATATGTGTCGGCGGCCTTGGTTCGAACCTCGGAGCGGTGATTGGTGCGCTTGTAATGACCTTGCTCCCGTACATCCTGGTTTCGATCCAGGAATACGTAATGTTGACTCAAGGGATTATTCTCTTCTGCGTCCTCAGATTCATGCCGGACGGAGTTGTGGGCACCTTCCCGAATATTGCCAAGCTGTTCAGACGCAAGCAGGATGTGGTACGTGCCAGTGAGGTGGTTTTATGAAATACGACAGTGAACCAGGAATATTCAGCGAATGCCATGGGGGTGAGAGGTGATTCTCGAACTTAAAGACATATCCAAATACTTCGGCGGAC
>JBAQPK010000371.1:0-5687 GCA_049305715.1 Desulfuromonadaceae bacterium
TGGATATCACCCGCAGCGAGACCCCCAAAGGGGTCAACGGCGAAGAAATCGAAGGCGCCGGCACGATCGACACCACCGAAGAGCAGACCCTCAACTCGATGAAAGCGATCTGGGCCCGCCCCAAGAGCGATGTCACCGAGGAGGAATACACCGAATTCTACAAGCATGTCTCCCACGATTACGACGCTCCGTTCCGCACGATTCATTTTTCGGCCGAAGGGGCCAGTGAATTCAAGGCGCTGCTCTATCTGCCGGCCAAGAAGCCGTTCGACATGTTCATGAACGACCGGAAGAAGGGGCTTCAGCTGTATGTGCGCCGCGTTTTCATCAGCGACAAGTGCGAAGAGCTGATTCCGGACTACCTCCGTTTCGTCAAGGGGGTCGTTGATTCTTCCGATCTGCCCCTGAACGTTTCCCGCGAAATTCTCCAGGAAGATGTTCAGATCAAGCGGATCCAGAAGAGCCTGGTCGGCAAGATTCTTTCGACACTTTCGGAAGTTAAGGAGCAGAACTTCGACGAATACGTCACCTTCTGGAAGGAGTTCGGCCAGGTTATCAAGGAGGGAATGCACTTTGACTATGCCAACAAGGAAAAGCTGCAGGAACTGATCCTGTTTGAAAGCACCTCCACCGAAGCCGGCTCCTTTGTTTCGCTGAAGGAGTACGCCGGCAGGATGCCGGAAGGGCAGAAGGACATCTACTACATCACCGGCGCAAGCCGCGAAACACTGGAGCAGTCACCGCATCTTGAGGTGTTCCGCGCCAAGGGGTACGAAGTCCTGTTCCTGACCGATCCGGTCGATGAGTGGGTTGTCCAGTCGCTGACCGAATATAATGAGAAGCATCTCAAAGCGGTTGACCGTGGCGATATCAGCCTGGACAGCGAAGAAGAGAAGAAGGAGAAGGAAAAGAAGCGCGAAGAGGCCCAGAAAGAGTTCAGTGATCTGATCTCCCTGATGAACGATCGCCTGAAGGATAAGGTCAAGGAGGTTCGATTTTCCAACCGCCTGACCGACAGCGCCTGCTGTCTGGTTGCCGATGAATTCGGCATGAACGCCAACATGGAGCGCATCATGAAAGCGATGAACCAGGCTGTTCCCGAATCCAAACGGATTCTGGAGCTGAACCCTGACCATGCCATTCTGAAGACGATGGCATCGATCCACCAAAAGGATGCCTCCGCAGCGGCGCTGGCTGACTATGCCGACCTGCTCTATGACCAGGCGCTCCTGACGGAAGGTTCAACGATCAAGGATCCGCTCCGTTTTACCAGGCTGGTGAGCGATCTGATGGTCAAAGCTGCCCAGTAATTTGTTTCGGAGAGATATGATAAACAGAAACGGCCTCCGGAAAAGTACATTTTCGGAGGCCGCTTATGTTCCGATCTAATACCGCCACCTGCTACTCAAAAAATTCGCCGGCATCCCGGTCCGCTGAGACTGCTACGACCGGCGCTGCCGGTCTCTACTTGAATCTGTGTACCAATGCGCTCTTTGAGCGCAGGAACATGAGAGATGATGCCGATCAGTTTACCGTCTTGCTGCAGGCCTGAAAGGGTTTCAAGGGCAGTTTCCAAAGCATCCTCGTCAAGGGTACCAAACCCTTCGTCCAGAAACAACGAATCGACACGCACGTTGCGGCTTGCCATACTTGAAAGACCGAGAGACAGGGCAAGACTGGCGATAAAGCTCTCACCACCGGAAAGATTCTTGGTGGAGCGGATCTCCCCTGCCTGGTAGTTGTCGATGACGTTCAATTCAAGCGGCTCGTTGCCGTCGCGTACCAGAATATAGCGGTCACTCATCTTCTGCAACTGACGGTTGGCGTGAGCAACCATAAGCTCAAACGTCAATCCCTGGGCAAAATTCCGGAACCGTTTCCCATCGCTGGAACCGATCAATGAGTGCAGTCGCTCCCAGCGGTCAGACTCCTTCTTCTGTATCTTAATTGCCTGAAGGCGGCTCTGATGGCGCTGCAGCTGCTCGGCGTGCTGCTCAAGTTTTTGATCAAGCGCGCCCAGTGCCTTCTGCAGCACATTCAACTGCCCGGTAACAGCAACATTTTCCTCCCGGATCAGATCAAGCGTCTTGTCGGTCAGGTTTTTATTCAGTTCCAACTCCAATGCTTCCGAACGATCCTGTAGACGTGCCTGAATCGCGGTTTCATCCTTCCGCAGGTTGTCAGCCATTTGCGTAAGTGCATCGAAGCGCTCCTGCGGAAGACATGCATTCAAAAAAGATGCTTCATCTGCAAAGCCGGCTTCGACCAGACGCAGGGTGATCGCCCCTTCCAGCTCGGAAAGTGTTGTATTTCTCTGGGCAATGGAGACCGTCAGTCGTTCAATCTGCTGGTTTAACCCGCCAAGCTCGGCCTGAAGGCGATTTTTTTCCTGCAGCACCGCTTCACGCCGCTCACCGGCCTGTCCAAGCGCATCGGCAAGTCGTTTTTCCTCGATATCCGGATTGCGTTCTCCATACTTTTCCTGACGCTGCTTTATCAATGCATCCCGCTGATCGTTTTTTCCACTCAGCAGCTGTTCCTTCTCGTCAAGCATCTTTTCTGATTCTGCCAACAACGCCTGCTGCTTCTCTTTTTCCGTAGCAAAACTGGTACGTCCTTTTTCCAAAAGCTCCTTGGCCTGCAGCCGCTCAACATATCTGTTGCGACGTGCAGCCAACAGGGACAAGAGCTCATCCGCCTTGTCCTGGACGATCTCAAAACAGCCATACACGGAGACTGCACTCGCGACTTCAGCCACCGCCCTGTCAAGATCATCGTGTAAAGTCGCGGATTCACCCTTCAGACGCGTACCCTCCAACAGTGCTGCCTCTAGTCCCAAATTGGCGGACAACCGCGCCCTGTCAAATTCTGCGAGTTCCTCCTTTAGCTTGTTAAGCGATGCTTGAGCGTTGCGCTCTTCCAGTTCCTTTTGTCCACTCTCCAGGATGATACCGCGAAGCTTAGTCAATTGTCCCTGACACACATCATGTTCGTGCTGAATGACGTCCAACCACGTATCCCCGACACTCACACCCAGTTCGGTAAAGCTATTTGTGCAGAATGTCTCGTCGTGCAGCTGCCGCTCTTGAAGTTCGGTCTGATTCTGTCTGGTTTGTTGCAGATCTTTTGAAACGGCGACCAGTTCCAGCTTGATCTCGGAAAGCTGCTCCCGCACCCTTTTCGACTCGGTCAGAGCCAGCTCCATCTCCTTCTGAGCCTTGTCCAGCTGTGGAATATTGCCAGCGGCATAGGGATGTTCACTTGAACCGCAGAGAGGACAAGGAACACCGTCCACAAGCTGCTTTCGCTCGTCTTCCAGGCTGCGCACCCGGTTGAGTAGCAAAACATTATCCTGCAACTGACGGGCAACCTGCTCACGCAGCTTACATTCTCCTGTCAGCGCTTCATCCCGCTTTCCAAGCACTTGCTGCTGCTCTTCAAGCGTTTCCCGCCGCAGCTGCAACCCTTTCAGCTTTGATTTAACCTCTTCAATCCGCGCCAGGGTTTCTTGAATAATTCCCAGGCGATTAAGACGAGTCGCAAGGGTCTCCGCTTCATCACGCAACGCGGAAAGTTCGCGTCCCTGCAACAGGGCTATGTTTGCAGTACGTATCTCCCCCAACCAATTTTCAGACGTTGTGACTGCTTGCAGCGCCTCTTTCCACCCGGTCTCTGCCTGGCTGTGCGTGAGTGAGGCGGCCTCTGTCAGGGCGTCTTGAAGTACCAGCTTGTCATGGGTATCGCGGTACTGTTTATCAAACGCTTTAAGGGCCTTCAGCTGCTGCTCGATCCCGGCCAGCGCCTCGGCCAATCCGGAATCAGTCTGATGTTCGTCCAGAAAGGCCGCGATGCCTTGCAATTCCTCCTCTGACGCTTTCATGCGTTGATCACATTGCGTTATCGCCAGGCGATAATCGCTGATCTGCTCCCGCGTTTTTTCGATTTCAACTGACAAGCTTTGCAGTTGGGTCCGGGACTCGCCAAGCTTTACGTCAAGCTCACGCGTTATGCGGATCAGCTCCGCCTCTTGCGTTTGACCGATTCGGGCAGTTGCAAGAGCCGTCTCGGCTTGTTCCAACGTTTCGTCGGCTCTCTTCCCATCAAGTTGAAGCTGGGGGAGTCGATCCGCGGCGATCGCCTGTTCTCCCTGTTCTCCCGCCTGCTGCGTTCGAATCGAAAGGAGATGAGCGTGATCGCCACGAAGCGTCAGTGCGCGACCGGCCAGCGCCAGTTGTTCCAACTCCGGCGCAGCCGCTACTTTGCGCGTCTCGAAAGCAAGCCTGTCTTGATTGAGTTGCAGGAGTTCACCCTCAAGAGCGGCTATCCGCTCGCGCCAGGACAGAGCTTCGCGGAGTATCCGGGCAGCATCGGTCAGTTTGCTTTCAGCAATTTGCAGCTCAGAATTTTCGAGTCGTAGAGCCTCCTCATCCTCCGGCGACAGCAGTTGAATACCTTCGAGTTCGCCACGCAAATCCCCTAACCGTTTGCGCTCTTCCGAGGTGCGTTCATGAACCTTGATGGAAATCCGGCTGTAGATCGCGGTACCGGTGATCTGTTCCAGAATCGGAGCGCGGTCGTCGGGTCGGGCTTGCAAAAAAGCGGCGAAGCCCCCCTGAGCCAACAACATCGAGCGGGTGAAACGATCGAAATCCATGCCGGTAACTTCTTCAACCTTGCCGGCCACGGCTTTCAGCTTTGATTCGAGGATCATCTCGCTTTCGGCCTCAACGATCTCATGCTTGGGTGGCTGCAATTGGCCATCCGCTTGCTTGCGGGAACGGTGTTGACTCCAGTGGCAGCGAAAGTGCCCCTTGGCCGTCTCGAATTCAACCTCGGCGAAGCATTCGCCGGTCTGCCGCGACATGATTTCATTTTCACCCTGGGTGATTTTACCGAGACGCGGGGTTTGACCGTAGAGAGCGAGGCATATGGCATCGAGAATGGTACTCTTTCCTGAACCTGTCGGTCCGGTGATAGCAAAGATACCGCTGGAGACATAGTCGGGATGAGTAAAATCAATATTCCAGTCGCCAGCCAGGGAATTCAGATTTCTAAAATGCAGACGGAGGATTTTCATGGTTCCCCCAGGCTGGCTTCTTCGTGCAATGCCGCAACTGTCTCGCAAAAGGCCGCAATTAGATCATCCTGCTGTTCCAGCGGCACTTCATGTGAGCTAAGGCAACGGGCAAATACATCATCCACGGTTAGATCGTCCAGAGTCTCTTCAGTCTCCATCCGGCTCAAGGTCTTCTGCACCAGGCGCATGTTCTTTGCCCGCAAAATTTCAAGAGCGGTTCCATCGATCAGCTCGCGCAACCGTTCCTGCAGATCGCCTATGACTTCGTCTCCTTCGTAAACAACCTCCAGCCATACAGGAGCAGCGCCCCTTTTGAGTTCAGCTATCCGCTCGGTGATGCGCTTCCAATCGCCGCGAACCGTTGCCAAAGCTTGAAAACCCGGAACTGCTATTTCCTGTACCGTAACACCGTCAGCACCAACATTCAGTGCGACAACGATCTTGCGTTGCCCAGCCTCCCCGAAGCTCATCGGGATTGGGGCCCCCGAATAGCGACGGATATCCGAGCCGCTTACTCGCTGCGCCAGATGCAGATGCCCGAGGGCCAGATAGTCAAAGCAATCGGGAAAGACATCGGCCCGCACTTGCCCAAGGGTGCCCACATACAGAT
>JBAQPK010000372.1:0-1872 GCA_049305715.1 Desulfuromonadaceae bacterium
CTATAATACCTGCGTCTTATGTCACAGGTAGGATTTTTCGTGAAAGTAAAATTTACAAAACCGCTGTCAAGAAATACATGCAGGGACTCAAATGCCGCAGGTGGCCCTGCGCTTACCGACATCGACAAAGACCTGCCGGGAGTTGTTGCGGGGCATCCTGCAGTTCGTCCATTTGCACGGCCCGTGGACCGTCCATATCATCGAGGGGTGTGACGGCACGCAGTAATCTTATCGACGGGTTGTTTAGACGAGTCCGGCAAGGCGGATTTTCTTATTTTCAGGCACATTAGGCAGTAAGGGATAAAAATGATGAGAATGAATCAGGGGATCATGTTTTTGGGGATCGTCGGCATCGGGTGCGCGGTATACGCAGGGGGCGGGCGTAACCGCGTGGCGGGCGGCGAAGCGGCGATGGTGCCGGCCCGCACGCCGGTCACGGTCGACGGCGACCTCGGGGAGTGGGACGCGTCGCAGGCGAAGCTGCTGTCGCTTTTCTTCGGGGGCGGCGAGAACACGCAGGCCGAAGCCCCGCTGGAGAAATATTCGGCAAAGCTCTCTTTCCAATACGACAAGGACGCCCTCTATGTGGCCGTCTGGTGGAAGGATCCCACGCCCCTTGGGCCGGAGCTTTCGCAGGGGTACGTTCCCGCGGGTGACGGATTGATCCTGGATATTCCACTCAGGCAGATGGTGCATGTCGCATGCTGGCGGGAGCCGGGGAAGACAGGGGCCCATGCGATCATGTCCATTGGCGATGTGCCACTTGCCCAGGGCAAGGAACTCAAAGGCGTAACGCAGGGCTTCAAGGTGACCGAAAAAAACGCCTGCACGCAGGAAATCCGCATCCCGTGGAGCGAACTGGGAGGGCGGCTTGAGCCCGGCGGCATGGCGCGGATTGGCGTGGAACTGTGCTTCGGCGGGCTGGATGCCGCGGCGGGTTACAAGGCCTGGAAAAGGGACAGCCTTGCCGGAATTTCGAGCGACGGCAACCGCTGGGGCGGCAATATGTGCTGGGGCTTCATGGACGGGCTGCGCTCGCTGGATCAGATGGCCCCGGCCTATGATCCCGCGACCGGCGCGGAGGTGAAGCTGATGCCTGCGGGAAGCGCGGCCCAGCCCAATCCGGCTGTTTTTCACCAGGGCAACGAAGTGACCCGGACAACCGCGATGATCGCCGTTCCCGCCGGGAAAATCGTGATTGACGGAAAAATGGAGCCCGGCGAGTGGGCTGCGAAATCCGCCACCACCATTGCCTCGGAGCCCGCGCTTTTCCCCAACCGCTACGCCGTGGATGTCCATTTCGCCTACGATGAAAAGGGGCTTTACGTCGGGCTGCGCTGGCATACGGGCGGGGAGCATCTCAACATCAATGATCCCAAGAGGCTGGGGCACGGCTACGATGGCGGAGACGCCTTGCAGCTCCGGCTGGGCACCGACCGGGTCAGCCACATCGACGCCTGGTATTATGACGAGGGCAAAAAACCATCCATCGGCATTGATTATGGCGCGAAATTCAACGAGGGGAAGGAGCCTGACGCCCTATCGAAAGGCGCGGCCCTGGCGATCCAGCCGATGGCCGGCGGTGGCTATACCGAGGAGATTTTCCTGCCCTGGAGCCTGATCACAAAGTCCGGGCAGCCGCTCAAGGAGGGCGCGAGTTTCCGGGCCGTCTTCGATGTCTTCTTCAGCGGGCTGGAGGGTAACCGCATTCCCTTCATTGTCAATGCGAAGGTGGAACAACCCACCGGTGTGGTGACGCTGCCGTTCACCGCCCCCGAGGACGGGTTCTACACCGCCGTCGTCGATGATTCGTCGAAAGGGCAGGCGATACGGCGTTTGTCAACGCAGGTCAAGATGCGCAAGGGACAGACC
>JBAQPK010000373.1:0-5576 GCA_049305715.1 Desulfuromonadaceae bacterium
TCGGTGCAGCGCCTGCAGAACGCCCTGAATCTGGTAACCGTTCAACCCGACAAGGGGGAGCGGAAGTTCGAAGTCCACGTCATCAACATCGGGGCTGGGCACTCAGTCCCCACCGGATCCAGCCGCCGGGCGGTGTATCTCCAGGTTGAAGCGCGCAACTCCAAGGGAAAGGTCGTTGCCGGCACCAGCTGGCTGTTCGCCCCGTGGTATGGGGCCAGACCCGACGACAAGGCGTTTCTGGAAGGGGACAGGAACCTGCCTGATGCAAAGGCCGCCATGCAGGCCGATGCCCAGGGCCCCCACGAAGCCATTATCCGTGCCGGAGAAGAGCGGGTTCTGTCCTGGTCTCCCGCGCTGAAGCCGGGGAACTATACGGTGCGGGCCCGTCTTGTGTACGACCTGAACCGTTATAATGACCGGGGCGCCACGAGCGACCAGACCCTGTTCAAGACAACGACTCTGGCCGTATCCGTAGCAAAATAGCATTCCGGTAGATCCCGGGGCAGTTGATGTGTTGATTCATTGCCGGAATGATCGGCACATCAACTACGATCACTCAGCTATTCCGTTCTGCCCAGAAATTTTCCAGCCCGGTTTCCGCCTGCCGGTAATCTTCCAGCTCCAGTTCCAGATCCGGAGTCCAGGGGCGGTGCTTGTAGTACATCTTGTCGTAGTACCCTTCGATCAGCCCCCGGGCAATCCCCTCCACATCCCACCCTTCCAGACAGCTTTTCAGTTCGGCATACCGGGGTCCGCCCAGTTTTTTTCTGATCCGCTCAAGAGCCTCCAGCATCTCCTCCCGATATTCGGGGCGGGCGTACTCGACGGCAAGCCGCTTTATACGGGTCTCAATGGAGGCGCGGCACCAGACCTTACGGCTCTCCGCCATTTTCTGGTACAGACGCCCCGGCAGGGAATATTTGCCGATGCGCTGACTCTCCCCCTCCAGCACGATCGGCCTGCCGGGGGGCAGAAGCCTGAAGGCATTCCAGAGGGCAGTTTCAAACCGCTTCTGGGTGAAATCCTGCGCCAGCCCGAGGGCGCCGAAAGCGGAACCCCGGTGGCAGGCAATACCTTCAAGGTCGATTGTTGCCCACTGCACGGGGTTCAGGCCGTTGATGAACTCTGTCTTGCCGGTACCGGTCATCCCGTGCATCACAACGAGGGGAGAAGAAAACTCGCACATATCAAAATAGTCAACCACATGGTTGCGAAATGATTTGTACCCGCCGACAAGCTGGCTGGCCGGTGTTCCGCACGTCTCGACCAGCATGGCGACGGAGTGGCTGCGCAACCCTCCGCGCCAGCAATAGACGACGATAGGCCTGCCGGCGGACAGTGAAATGATCCGGTCAACCATGCTGTAAAAGCGGGAGCAGGTCAGCTCAAGCCCTCTCCTGCGCGCCTCGATCGGCCCGACCTGTTTGTAGATTGTCCCCACCTCCACCCGCTCTTCGTTCGTCAGAAGCGGGACATTGTGTGCGCCGGGGATGTGGTCTTCCTCGAACTCCAGGGGGGTTCTCACATCTATCAGGCAATGGGTATCGATCAGTTGCGGGGCAAACGTTATTTTTTCAGGCATCGGTGTTCTCGTTTATTTCCTCGGAAATATGCTCCGGTTATTGCATTACGTGTACTGACAGCAGTTACCGGCATCGCGTTTCCGAAGCTAGAAGCGGAGTTTTTCACGTTTGTAGCTGTGAGAGGTTTCCTTTTCCTTCATTTCCCGGGCAAAGTCATGGAAGAGGTTCCAGTAGGTCTCGTCCAGGATCAGGTTGGCCCAGAAGTCCTTGCTCTCCAGACACTTGACCGTGTAGTAGCCGAACATGTAGTGGGCCAGTTCCGGCCGGATGAGGCCGGAGTTGACCTGCAGAGCAACCTCTTCCAGCAGGCCGATGAAATCCCGCTTGTCCTGGGCACTGACCTCGGCCAGACGGGGATCGTTCGCAAACATCAGGGCGCAGATTTCCTTGAAGACCGGGTTTTCCTTCAAACGCCGGCGCAGCATGGTAAAATGTTCCACCCGTTTTTGAGCCCCCTGGCGGCGGTATTCCAGCAGGCCGTTGGCGAAGGCGAAGATCGTCACCAGGCCGCCGACAATTATGGCAAAGTCCTTCAAAGCGGTTATGTCCATGGGATGCTCCCGGTGTGGTTCTAGATTGTGACGACACTGTCGGCATCCTTCATGCCGGTGACAATTTCGAGCATGTTCGTGACTTCGCCAACCTGCATTTTATCCAGAAGATGGAAATACGCCAGACAGGCGCCGCACGCCGTGATCTGAACGCCTCTCCCGGCAAGCTCCTGCAGGATCGGCACTGCCTCGGAGCCTTCCGCCGTGAAGCTGACGCCGCTGTTGACAAAGGCAACGCGCCAGAGCTCGGGTCCCATCTCCTTCAGGGTTTTCAAAAAATTGAACATCAGCATGTCCCCCAGACCATCGTCGCCATGCCCCATATGAGTACCCGTGACCAGAACCATGATCTTCTTCTCCCCGCCCCGCCGCTGACTCGATGCCGGCGCCTCGGAGGGCATTTCAGGAACGTTCTCCGCCTCCGTCCTCGTGCCGACAACCCGGAACTCATCCCCCAGCATCTCGGAACTGACCAGATAGTTCCGGTGTTCAAGGAAGCGGCTGACATTCTGCCGCGCCGCCTCATTATCAACCAGCACCGTGATAGAGCCGGGGACTTCCTTTTCAAGGGCATCCCTGACCTGCAGCACCGGGGCGGGACAGTTCATGCCGCGACAATCGAGTTCGTTTATCATAATTTTTCCTCTTGTTAGTTATGTGATTTGAGTCGCAAAGCGTGTAGCAAAACCGGCCTCACGCGTGAAATTTTCGGGTTCCGGCTTTCCGGCTTATATTCAATGAATTTATTCTACAATAATCCTGTCAACCGGTTCTGTAACCACTTCGCCGACAATCGCGGCGGAGTCAATCCCTTTTCCCTTCAGCGCGGCAACGAGCCGTTCCGCTTCCCCGGCCGCGACCGCAATCAGCAGTCCGCCGGATGTCTGCGGGTCAAAGAGCAGGTCCTGAACCTTCTGGGGTACGCCGGGACCGAAATCGACAAAAGCCCCGCGAAAGTTCCGGTTGTTGTAGGCTCCGGCTGGAATAAGCCCCATGGCGGCCCATTCCAGCGCCTCGGGGTACATCGGCACGTCTGCGGCGCTGATGCGGACCCCGTGACCCGAATCCACGACCATCTCGGCCAGATGACCCAGGAAGCCGAAGCCGGTGATGTCCGTGCAGGCATGCACCGGAAAGTCCCCCATGACCATGGCCGCATCCCGGTTCAGGGTCGCCATGGCCCGGATGACCCTGCCCGTCATCGCCTGATCGGCAAGACCGGCCTTGATCGCGGTGGAGACGATCCCGGTGCCCACCGGTTTGGTGAGGATCAGGCGGTCGCCGTTCTGCAGACTCCTCTTGATCAGGATGCGATCGGGGTGGATGTAGCCGGTAACCGACAGGCCATATTTCAGTTCGCTGTCCTCCACGGTATGCCCGCCGACCAGCACGACCCCCGCCTCCCGCATCTTGTCGAGCCCCCCCCTCTATTACTGCGCGCAGGATCGAGATATCCATGCTTTTCGCCGGAAAAGCGACAATATTCATCGCGGTCTTCGGGATCCCTCCCATCGCGTATATATCGCTCAGGGCGTTGGCGGCGGCAATCTGACCGAAGCTAAATGGATCATCGACCATCGGCGGAAAGAAATCGAGCGTCTGTACCAGGGCAAGGTCGTCCGAAACCCGGTAGACCCCGGCGTCATCCGCCTGGCCGAGTCCGACGAGGAGATCCGGATCCACGGGAAGGTCGAGCCCGCAGAGCGCCCGGTCCAGGTCGCCCGGGGAGAGTTTGGCGGCGCACCCCGCCCCCTTGACGGTCTGGGTGAGTCGAACAGTTTCGTTGGTCATGAATATAACTCCTGATACGTATTGCATGCGACTATACACAACCGGCTATTACTAACAGAATTCGGCGGGCACATCCATAAGATTCAGCCTTGACCAGGAGCGGGGGGACAGGCGGGGAAAACGATTTGAAGGGGGTTATTCGAACCGGGATCCGACTCCCGTAATTGTCGCAAGAAGCTTCTTCCCCTCCCCGGTGAACGTCCACCAGGGAAGTGCCTCTCCACTTTCAAGAAAATGCCGTACCGACATCAGAGTGTAGAGAACACACGGATCATGGCGACATCCCATAACACCACCTAATTCGATATAAGTCGCAAGCGGGTCCCGCCCGGAAAGCTGCTGCGGTGAGAGAATACCGATAGCGCGAAGATCGGATGCTATCGATTTTCCGATATTCGGGAGATCTTCAAGCTTTGTGGGATGGTCCTTCCTGGTAGTGTGCATTTAATCCTCTTCAGGCATATATCTCTTCAAGGGTATCGTTTATCAGCCCGCTCCACTGCCATTCTAGCACAAACAATCACAAAATATACAACGCAACGTCACATGCCTCCCTGCCTCTGCGTGGGCTGTACAATTGCCGGGTTTGGCGTCTTGGCGGCACTTCCCGGTTGAGCGTTCTTACCAGTTTTTTTGTGCATGCCCATGCCTTCAGCTTCTGCCTCGAACGCTGTAACCAGCAGAGAAATCGAGCAAATTATGTGGTTTTTTTGTCTTTATAAGGATTATAATTTACAGGAAGGGTGAATAACAGATTGGGTCAAAATAAGGGAGGTGAGTATCATGGCAACATCTATTCTGATACTTATTGTCATTCTGCTCGCAATTGCCAGCGCTCCGTGGATTGGGAACATTAACCGTTTTACGTTGCATCGCACGGATTTGATGGCGGGTGACGAAGGGGAAGATTAGACTGAACGCAGCAAAACGGCAACAAGAAGTAAACCAGAATTAAAACCGTAACGTCTTTCGGTTAAACCATAAATCTTTTTATTTTTGTCGTTCTCCGCATTCTCCGCGTCTCCGCGTGAGACCAATAGGTTTCAGTTAATTCCGCATTGCGGTCTGAGAGCTCGCGCGACTTTGGAGCCGGACGGGCGGCCGAGGTAATTTGAGATATTCAGGCCGGCCGATACCAGTTCGTTCAGATCGACGCCGGTTTCAATTCCCATGCCATTCAACATGTAGAGCAGATCCTCACTGGCGACGTTTCCGGCGGCGCCCTTTGCATAAGGGCACCCGCCCAGCCCGGCTACAGAACTGTCTACGACGGAAATCCCCATTTCGAGTGACGCCAGGATATTGGCCAGAGCCTGGCCGTAGGTATCATGGAAATGAACCGCCAATTGATGGAACGGAACAACTTCAGTAACTTTTTTTACCAGTGTCTGTACCTTGAGTGGAGTACCAACCCCGATCGTATCGCCGAGCGATATCTCGTAGCACCCCATCTCCAGCAGCCGCAGTGCGACCTGGGCGACACTCTCCGGTGCAACATCACCCTGGTACGGGCACCCCAGCACGCAGGAAACATAGCCGCGCACCTTGATGTTGCGCTGACGGGCAGCGACGATCACCGGTGCGAATCTCTCCAGGCTTTCGGCAATCGAGCAGTTGATGTTGCGCTGGGAAAACGCCTCGGAAGCGGCAC
>JBAQPK010000374.1:0-2567 GCA_049305715.1 Desulfuromonadaceae bacterium
GTGGTAATCCAGATAAGTCGGGCCCTTTGAAAGATTATCGACAACGACCTCGGTGTCAGGCCTCTTCGCCTTGTCGAGAATCCGCTGAATAAGCTCATTGTATCTGGCGGTACCAAAGGGATTCATAAACAGGATCTTCATTTCTTTCTCCTTTTTTTATTGATATAGCAGCAGTCCGGCTGCCGTAAACTTTCATATTTATACTATTTATCAACAACAACTACCCCGCTGCTCGCACCGGTTACGAGTATCATTTTAGCAGCCATTTGCCCCGCCAGTGTTAAATGACGGGGGCAGTCTCATGCCACCATCGAGTCGGATTGTTTCCCCATTCAACATTTCGTTCTCAATAATATGCGCTGCCAACCGGGCATATTCCTCACCAGTGCCGAACCGCCTGGGAAAAACGAACCCGGAAGCAACTCCTTCACGCACATACTCAGGAACCCCGTCAAGGATGGGAGTTTCAAAATAGCCGGGGGCAATCGTGTTTACCCGGATTCCGTTCGCCGCAAGTTCACGTGCTGCCGGAAGGGTAAGCGCTACAACACCCCCCTTGGACGCCGAATAACCGGACATGCCAATCTGGCCATCGTAAGCCGCCACCGATGCCGTCATTATAACAAGCCCCCGCTCACCGTTTGCCAGGGGATCAAGTCCCATCATCTGATCCGCAAAAAGACTGAGCATGATGAGCGTACCATTGAGATTTACACGTAGCACCTTTTCAAAAGCCGTGAACCGTGCCGTGGCATCACCACCGGTTAAAGGCACACGTCCGATTGTGATACCTGCACAGTTGACCAGGATGCGTGGCACCCCGTTGTGCTCGGCAGCCGATGCCAAAGCTTTCCCCGCTACCGCAGGATCCGACACATCACAATAGGCGGCAAATCCGCCAATCTCTTCGGCTACTGACTTTGCGGCATCAAGGTTTGTATCCAGCAGGGCAACCATTGCGCCCTCCCGTGCCAGTGCTCTGGCAGTAGCTGCACCGAGTCCGGAACCTGCACCGGTTACAACCGCAGACATACCAGAAATTTTCATCGTATCCTCCTTGCCATGTGCCTGTTTCGTTCACTTTTTAGTAGCTATCCGAAAAATCTCCCTTACACCCCCAGGTATCCTTCCCTGACCTTATCGTTGTTCAGCAGTTCAGTCCCGGAGCCTTCCAGAATGGTTCTGCCGCCTTCCAGGACATAGGCCCGGTTTGCCATTTCCAGGGCGACCATGGCGTTCTGCTCAACGAGGAGCACCGTGAGCCCCTTGTTCTTATTGAGTTCGACAAGGACATCACACACCTGCTGAACTATCATGGGGGCAAGGCCAAGGGAAGGTTCGTCCGTCAGCATGATTTTTGGCTGCCCCATCAGGGCCCGGCTGATCGCCACCATCTGCTGCTGCCCGCCGCTCAGGGTGCCGGCAAGCTGGTCCAGCCGTTCTTCCAGAATCGGGAAGAGTTCACATGCATAGGCAAGGAGCTTCTCTCTTCCCTTCTGCCCCAGTTCTTTATGGCGCCGGTAACATCCCATCAGGAGGTTTTCCTTGACGGTAAACTCGTTAATTATCTGCCTGCCTTCCGGTACCTGGATGATCCCCCGGTCGACAACTTCGTGGGGAGCTTTCTTCTGGATTTCCTCCCCTTCGAAGATTATCGATCCCCCCGTGCAGCCGACCACCCCGGAGATCGTTTTCAGCAGCGTGGTTTTACCGGCTCCATTCGCTCCGATCATACTGACGATCTCGCCTTTGCCGACTTTCAGGGAAACATCCCATATGATGGTCACCGGACCGTAACCCGACTGTACATTCTTGAGATTTAGCACCTTAATACTCCTTCCCTAGGTAGGCCTTGATTACAGCCGGATTCTTGCCGATCTCAGCAGGTTTTCCTTCAGCTATTTTGGTGCCGACATCCATGACATGCACGTCATCACTGACACTCATGACCAGCTTCATGTGGTGTTCGACCATAAAAACCGTGGTGCCGTTGGCAACAATCGCACGCAGAGCATCCCGAAGCATGTCCTCTTCGTTGCCGTTTAACCCCGCGGCAGGTTCATCGAGCAGAATAAGTTTGGGACGGGTCGCCATAGACCGTGCCACTTCCAGCAGGCGCTGTTGGCCATGGGGCAATGTACCGGCCGATTCGTGGGCATATTTCTCAAGCCCTACCAGTCTCAGCATTTCCATCGCGTATCCGTAGATCTCTTCTTCTTCTTTTCGTACCGATTTCCGGTTCAGCAATACCGGCAAAAAGCTGCTTTTACTGGCCCAGTGGTGACCACCTACCATGGCATTTTCAAGGACCGTCATACCGTGAAACATCTTGGTAAGCTGAAACGTTCTGGCGAGCCCTTTCTCAACCAGCTTGTGCCGCGGCAGGCCGCATATATTTGCCCCGTCGAAAAAGACCTCACCCTGAGTCGGCGCATGAACCCCGGTAATGACGTTTATGATCGTCGATTTACCCGCTCCGTTAGGGCCGATAAGCGCTGTTACGGTGCCGCTTTTTACGCTGATATTGATATTGCTCAGGGCTCGAAGTCCGCCGAAGTATTTTGATA
>JBAQPK010000375.1:0-2286 GCA_049305715.1 Desulfuromonadaceae bacterium
TGGTCGGCCTGGTCAAGTTCGACTTCCTGGGGCTCAAGAACCTGACCGTGATCGAAAACGCAGTCAAGCTGGTGCGGGTAAAAGTGCCGGAGTTCGACATCACGACACTGCGGGATGACGATCAGGCCAGTTACGATCTGATCAGCGATGGCAACACCACCGGGGTCTTCCAGCTGGAATCCACCGGCATAAAGGAGATGCTGGTCAAACTCAAGCCCTCCTGCTTCGAAGACGTCATCGCGGCCTGCGCCCTCTATCGTCCCGGTCCGCTGGGGTGCGGCATGGTGGACGACTTCATCGAACGTAAGCACGGCCGCCAGAAAGTTGCCTTTGATCTGCCGGAACTGGAACCGATCTTGAAGGATACCTACGGGGTCATCGTCTACCAGGAGCAGGTCATGCAGATCTCCCGTACCCTGGCCGGCTATTCCCTGGGTCAGGCCGACCTGCTGCGGCGCGCCATGGGGAAAAAGGACGCCAAGGAGATGGATCGCCAGAAGGACACCTTCCTGACCGGCGCCAAAGGACTGGGGATCGACACGAAAAAGGCCGAAGCGATCTTTGACCAGATGGCCAAGTTCGCCGAATACGGCTTCAACAAGTCCCACTCGGCCGCTTACGCCCTGATCGCCTACCAGACCGCCTATCTGAAGGCCCACTACCCGGTCGAATTCATGGCGGCGCTCCTGACCTGCGACATGGACAGCACCGACAAGGTCGTTAAGAACATAAGTGATTGCCGCGAGCAGGGAATCGAGGTTCTCCCCCCCGACATCAACACGTCCGGGCTTTCCTTTACCGTCGTCGGCACCTCGATGCGCTTCGGGCTGGGAGCGGTAAAAAACGTCGGCTCCGGCGCTATCGAAGCCATCCTGGAAGCGCGGGTAGACGGCCCCTTCAAAAGCCTGTACGATTTTTGCGAACGGGTTGATCTGCGCAGGGTAAACAAGCGCGTGATCGAATCACTGATCAAGTGCGGCGCGTTCGATTCCACCGGCGCTGCCCGTTCCGCCCAGATGGAGGGGCTGGAGGCGGCATCAAGTTACGGGCAGAAGATCCAGGAGGAAAAAGCCAGCGCCCAGGTATCGCTGTTCGGGACGGAAGAGGTGTCGCGCGGCAATACCGCCGGAGGCATGAAGCTCCCCAATACACCGGAATGGCATGACAAGGAGAAACTGGCGTACGAGAAGGAGGCGCTCGGCTTCCTGATTACCGGTCACCCTCTTGACCGCTACATCGACGACATCAAACGCCTCTCCAACACCGACATCGCCACCATGGTGGAAATGCCGGAGGGATCTGAGGTGCGGATCTGCGGCATTGTCTCCGCATTCAAGGAGATTACGACGAAAAAAGGTGACCGGATGGCGTTTGTAACGATTGAAGACCTGACCGGCTCAGTGGAAATCACCGTCTTTTCCGATATCTACGCAACCGCCTCTCCACTCTTGAAATCCGATGACCCGCTGCTGGTGGTCGGCAAGCTGGAAAAAGGGGAAAAAGGGTGTAAGGTCCTGATAATGAAGGGTGGGGAGGAGAATAACGGCAAACGCTTCCAGCGTGACCGCGGTCCGGCCGGAGATATCAAGCTGCTTGCCGAAGCCCGGGCCCAGACGACCAAAAAGGTGTCGTTCATCCTGCGTACGGATGAAACCCACCCTGAGCGTATCACACTCCTCAGGGAAGTCATCGAACGTCATCCAGGGAGCGTACCGGCCTGTATCCAGTTCCAGATACCGGGACGGAGCCGCGCCATCATGCCGCTGACAGCCGCAATGAACGTAACAGCCAGTGATGATTTAAGGCTGGAAGTGGAGCGGCTGTTAGGGTATAATGCCGCCACTTTTGAGTAAGAGTAAATTTTATACATTAGCCACGCAATTACAGAAACACAGACAAAAGCCTATTTTACAGGGATACGCTGGATACACAGGATAATCACATCGGGTATGTTTTGAATTCATCCTGTCCATTCACTTTCACCCTTGTTAAAATTTTGTTTTTTCTGTATGCCTGTACGCAGTGCTAAAAAACAATGAGGTGTCATAATGGCTACTCCGTTTTATCTTGAATTTGAAAAACCGATCGTAGAGCTGGAAAAGAAAATCGAGGAACTGAATGCGCTGGCTGTTGACGGACTCGATATCGGCGCCGATGTAGCCGCACTTGAGAGTCGTGTGGAGGAGATGCGGGCCGATATTTTCGCCAACCTTTCCCGCTGGCAGACCGCACAGGTGGCCCGCCACATCAACCGCCCCTTTACCCAGGACTATATCAACCTTATGC
>JBAQPK010000376.1:0-2714 GCA_049305715.1 Desulfuromonadaceae bacterium
TCATTGAGGAGGGATACCGGCGGGCAAGAAAGTATCATGGTTCGTTCACTATCTGCCTGCAGTCAGTACTTGATACCCTCCGCTTCGGGGCAGTCGGCAATGTTATTCGGGAAAATTCCGCCTTCAAGTTCTATCTGGAATCGACTGCATTCGAGGAAGCGAAAAACCAGGGGGTTTTGGACTATGACGACTTCACCATGCAGATCCTCAAATCGACGAAGAGTCTGAAACCGAAGTATTCCGAAATTTTCATGGACACGCCGCTAGGGATCGGTGTCGGCAGGCTTACTGTCGATCCCTTTTCCTACTATGCCTTCACCTCCGACGGTGAGGAGATCGCGGAAATCGACATGATGGTGCATGCGGGGATGAGTTATGAGGATGCAATCCGTGAGATGGTCAGAAAATATCGCAGCAACTAGCCTCATCCTTGTCATGATGACAGGGAGCGCCTTGGCTGGTGCCTATGCCGACGGGAAAACGGCCGGATCGGCGGCGGCGCAATCAGCGCTCTCTCAATTTGGGACACGGGATCTGGCGAACCAAAACATTTCCCAGCCGATGACGAGCCCGACAACAATGATGAAGACGGTGGATGGTTCGCAAAGCTTTCAGGCAAATCTCACGGCGCCCGCGTCGGCCAAATTTCTGGAACTCTTCATCCAGCCAGCCGGGACCGGCGATCTGCAGAAGGTGATGATCAGCGAGGACCTGGATACCAACGGAGCGTTCGATTATGTCTATACCTTGTCGAGACCCGTCTCGGGAGTCTGCGGTAACGGTTACATCGCCTGTGATCCGGCAACATGGAATCACTGTCAGTATTTTAAATGGGCTGCCGGTCCTGACGGAAAAATTGCGGACGTTGCTGCGTCGATCACCGACCTCGGCGGTTGCTACTGCATCAACAAGAGCTGCGGTAGCAATCTCGTCTGGTCGAACAGTTCGGTGATCCTTCAGGATCTGGGGGGCGGGATCGTCAACGCCATTCACAACGGCAATACGGCGCTTACCATCACCAATGTCAGTTACGACCTGACGACCATAGATTACTTTGGTCGCGTAACGGGAAGTACAACCACAAGTGCAAACTCCATAAGTTCCCTGGCCTCTTCACCGACAGTCAGCACTTTGAGCAGCTACTACAAGAACTGGCCGGGTTTGACCCAGGCAAGGGACAATGCCGCTATAGCCCAGTCAACTGACCCGCAAAGTCTCTACTATCAAATCGCCAATTCCGTTGCCGCCTCACAGGCAAGCGGTAAGTCGAGCATCTGCACCGTCATGCGCAATAGTTCAGTGCAGACCACCACCCGGACGATCAACGATTCGGGAAGTGGTCAGGCATGTACCGACCATCTTATCTATATCCAGATTCACAAAGTGAGCGATTCCGAATACCAGGTGCAATACGTAGACACGGGGCCGGGTGGACTGGCGACGGCGCACGGGAACTGCGGCGACAATCCCGGCGGCAACGGCTGGCACACCATTCAGGACATCGTAATCGCACCACCCGATCCCAACAAGCTGGAAAAGTTGATGCAGGCGAACCTCTCACTCTCCAGCATCACCGGTCCCGGCTGTAATTCCGGGTCCGGTTCGGTGGATGGCATCGTCAATGGTTTCGACAGCCCGGTTTTGACCAGCACCGTTTGTCCCGCCAAAGGGGCGCAGTTCCCGACCTACAACTGGAGCTATTACTTCCAGGTCAAGGAAGACCAGTACTCCGAAGGGGTGGACAACCAGTGCGCCACCTTGGAGAACGACCCCGATTGCCGCCTGCAGAACGAGACGGTTGACGGGGTGCAGACTACGTTGAATTTCAATGCCACCGGTCTGAAACAGCTCCCCAGTTGCAGAAATTTTACCGGGCAGGTTGGCACCAATACCATCTGCCGCGACTGGTGGCAGAAGAAGCGCACCTATGTCTGCGGTAGCCAGACTTATGACTTTTCCGCCATCGGCACCAGGTTCGGTACGGTCATTACCTCTACCGCTGACAATGGCGCCACTCTCGACTTCCAGGACAAGAGACTTTCGGCAGGTGGCTGGACCGACGCGAACGGCAGCATATCACTTCCCACCCGCGATCCGTCGCCCAGCTGCGAACAGGCGTGCAAGACGAGAGTCCCAAAGAATGACACCCAGGTCACCATATCTGGCGACGTCACGTCAAACAGAGTCCCCGCCACATCCTATGACTTCTTCTACCGGGTCTGTGACCGGAACAACGTCTGTCCAACAGGCCCCGGGGAAGAGATCGTCATGGATTGCCAGTGCATCAATGATTTCAACGAGGCGGCAACCATTATTCAGACATTGAGGACTGCCGGTAAAGACACCATCTGTACCACCGGCGCCAAGAAACCTTTGTAGTCGAGGCAGGACAGCATGATATTTCGAATTCTTTACGGCACGGTCTATTCGCTATTAATTGTGGCTCTTACCGGCATCCCGCAGACGGCCTCTGCGGTCGTCAGTTGCCAGGACACCATCAATCCGAATACGAACATTCGCTACAGCGATGCCCTGGTCTCCTTCAAAGAGTACAACGGAAAGACGTACGCCATTGCCAAGTCGGCGGCGACCGGCGCCACCTCGCAGTTGGAAACATTTTTCGATTTCTCGGCCGGCATCACCCGTGCCTATACCATGACCGGCGATGCCACCGGCTCCCTGAAGAACCTTCTCTCCCTCGGACAGTATGGGGC
>JBAQPK010000377.1:0-6864 GCA_049305715.1 Desulfuromonadaceae bacterium
GTATCAACTGGTTATTACCATTCATTCTTACCGGCCATGGGCAACAAGCTCGCGGCCTTTTTCACGAAAGGTAGATATTATGTCATATCGCTTCAGGCCGATTCTGATGGTCCTTGCCGGAATAACACTTTTGGCGGGCACGGTCGTTCCATCACAGGCTGATGACTATTTGAATCGTGCGGCCGCACAGTACCGCGATAAGGATTTCGGAGCCGCTTACGCTTCCGCCGAAAAATCATCCGACCAGGCGCAACGGGCGTTTGTCCGAGGGATGTCTGCATTGCGTCTGGGCAAGTTCGAGGAGGCGGCGGCACTTCTGGCCGATGCGGAACAGAAACTGCCGCTGATTGCCGATTACGCCCTGTTTTTTCAGGCGGAGGCGCTCCTGAAATTGAAAAAATATCCGGCGGCGTCTGCGAAGGCGGCTTCAATCCAGTTGTTGTTTCCTTCCTCCAGTCTGGCACGCCGCGCGGAAAAACTGCGTGCCGACATTCTGTATGAGTCCGGCGACTACAAGGGGGCCCTCACTACGTATCAATCATACATGGTGAAATATCCGTCGGGGAGTGATGCCGTCGAAGCAAACTACCAGTCGGCGCGCTGCCGCGAAGAGTCCGGAGATGCCGGAGGGGCGCTGCTGATCTACCGGAGTATCTGGATCAATAATCCGGCGTCACCATTGGCCTCCCAGTCACTGGAACGGCTCAGGCTGCTTGAACGCTCCGGTCTCAAATTGTCACCGTACACGTCTGAAGAGCTTCTGAAACGGGCTTCTGCCCTCTATGCACAGAATAAGTTCAGTGCCTCCTTGAAAACCCTGGAGATGATACCGGCGGCATCCCTGACCCAGTCGGTTGCCAGCCGGATCGATCTTCGGACCGGCATGGCCCAGTACCGTTTGAAACAGTATAAACAAGCCGAAAAGCCGTTTATCAATGCGGCCGCCGGCCCCCTGCCCGGAGTGCGATCCGAGGCCCGTTTCTGGCTGGCCAAGTGCCTTGAACGGCAGGGCTTGAAAGAGCGGGCCCTGGCACTGTACCTGGAACTGGCCGGCGAAGGTAAAAAACAGGAATTTGCCGATAACGCCCTGATTGAGGCGGCGGGATTGAAACGCGGTCTGGGGCAGTATGCTGAAGCGGCGCGCTTGTTCGACCAGGCTGCCGGGCTTTCGTCCGATTCAAAAACGGTCGCCCCACTGGTCTGGGATGCTGGATGGTGCCGGTATCTTGCGGGTGAATACCCTGCCGCAGCCGATATGTTCAAGGGATTGCTTGCCGATGAAACCCAGCGCGAGAAGGCTCTGTACTGGTTGGGGAGGGCGCTGGAAAAGAACGGCAACGGCACGGCAGCTTCGTATTATCGCACTCTGCTTGATGAATTCCCGGCCGGTTTCTATGCTTCCTGGCATCGCGAGCAGAAGGGGATAAAGGATACCCGAGAGTCATTCGGTGCTCGCGACGCTCTTGCTGAACTCCCTTTACCGGCCGGATTTGACAAGGCGCGCCTGTTGGCCTCGCTCGGGATGCTTGAAGAGGCCAGGGTTGAGATGGCGGCGGCTCGTAAAAAGGGCAGCGAAAAGAAGCGGCAGTTTCCCGCCCTTGCCAGAGTCTATCTCGAAATGCGGGATTACAGATCGGCGATCTCGCTGTTCATGCAGAACCGCCCCGTACTTTGGGAAATGGGAACCTTGCCGCTTTGGACGGCCGGCTATCCACGGGCTTATTCGGATCTCGTCAGCCAGAATGCTGCTCTTAACGGGTTGTCGGAAGGGTTGGTATATGCCCTGATCCGTGCCGAGAGCGGTTTCGCCCCCGCCATCAAGTCGGGCGCCGGCGCGATCGGATTAATGCAGATGATGCCTGCCACGGCCAAATTGACCGCCCGAGAAAAAGGGAGCTTTGATCCTCTGCGCCTGACCGTGCCGGAGTACAATATCCGCCTGGGAACGAAACATCTCAACGACCTGATGAAAGAGTACAATGGCGACGTTGTCTATATGGCGGCGGCTTATAACGCCGGATCAGGAGCATTGGAGCGGTGGAAAAAGAGCTTCAAGGGACTGAATAAGGATGAGTTTATCGAGAGTATCCCTTATCAGGAAACCCGCAATTATGTGAAAAAAGTGTACGCTTCGGCAGCAACCTATCGTCAGCTGTACGGGTTGAAATAATTCACCAGTGCTGCGTGTTTATAGGATATCGATCTACACATATACGACGACTATCCGCTCCAGATAGTGTGATAACCGGACTACTGCGCTGCTGATAGTTGCTTTGTCACCGGCAAGTGCCGCGTTCTCTATGACCTCGCCAATCACCGAGATGTCATCAAAGCCGTAGCTGCCGCCCGCGCCTTTCATGCGGTGCCCCAATGTACGGATTTCGCTGAAGGAATCCTTCTCCAGTAAGCTGCCGATCAGCAGGCAGTCCTTTTTACGGTTTTCGAGAAACTCCGGAACAATTGACTGCACTTCATTATCGACCTCGACGATAACGGTATCCGGATATGGAGCAGAATTCATGTCAATTCCCCTGAAGATGGTGTGCCAGACAATCCAGCAAAGTCCGCTTTTTGAAAGGTTTTGCAATATGGCCGTCACAGCCGGCTTCCAGGCATTTTTGAATGTCTGACTCGTAGGCATGGGCGGTGAGGGCGATGATTGTGGCTCTTCGGCGGTTAAGACGTTCTTCCTGTTGCCGTATCATGCGGGTGGCAGTGTAGCCGTCCATGACCGGCATCTGAATATCCATGAAGATCAGGTCGAAGCTGTGAGCCGTAACCAGGTCAACCGCTTTCTGACCGTTGTCGGCTTCAAGGAGATCCATGGAGTACGAGTTAAGCAGCAGTCGCATCAATTCCCGGTTTTCGAGAGAATCATCAACCAGCAGCACACGTTTAAAACCTCCGGATGCGGTATCTGGTGCCGTTGCCGTTACCAGTCCTGTCTCCGCCGCAGCTGCTGTGCTGCTGTCTTCCCGCTCAGCCGACGTGTTCAATAAAGGTACGGTGAAACTGAAGGAGCTTCCCGCCCCCGGCGTGCTTTCAACCTGCATGGTGCCGCCCATGGCTTCCACCAGTTTACGGCTGATGGCAAGGCCGAGGCCGCTCCCTCCGAATCGGCGGGTGATGGATGTGTCCGCCTGTGAAAAACTGTCAAAGATCATATCAAGTTTATCCGGGTCGATCCCGATACCGGTATCCGTGATGACAAATGTCACCACTGTTTGATCCTTCCCGGCCGGAGCGGATGATGCCGCAATTGAAACCGAACCGCCGCTTTCGGTAAACTTAACCGCATTGGCGACCAGATTTACCAGAACCTGCTGAAGTCTGATCTGATCGCCTTTCACGATCTGCGGCATCGAAGGCGCCGTATTCAGTGAAAGTTTCAGCTTTTTGCGCTCCGTATCCTGTTCAACCATCTGAATAACGTGCTCAAGGGTGTGCTGCAGATTGAAGGGGCGAATATTGATTTCGAGCTGACCGGCTTCTATGCGGGAAAGATCGATCAGGTCATTGATCAGTATCAGCAGGCTGTCCCCGGCATGGTGTATCATCCTGAGGCAGCGTTGCTGGTCTTCGCTCAACCCTGTCGAATCGAGATACTCGGTCCCGCCAATGATCGAATTGAGGGGGGTCCGCATTTCATGGCTCATATTTGCCAGGAATTCCGACTTGGCGCGATTGGCGGATTCGGCAAGGTCGCGGGCGGCCCGCAACTCTTCGGTTTTTTTCTGACGCTCGGCGACCTCTGCACGTAATCCCTCGTTCCCTATTGCCAGTTCTGCCGTCCGCGAGGCAACTATTTCTTCAAGATTCCGGTTGATCTCCTCCAGCTCGTCCTGTTTCTGCTGCAGGGTTTCCTGGATTTTTTTAATACTGTTGATGTTCTGGGCCGCACAGATTATCGCCTGTGGCGTGCCATCCTCGTCCCGCATGACGGCCAGTGACATCAGAAGGGGCGTCTCTTCTCCGGTTACGGAATGACATGAAATTTCAATCCCCTGCGCCTGATTTCTTTCCAACGATTGCTCATATGCGGCATACATTCGGGCCGGCGCTTCAGCCGGGTCGAATTCACCCACATGTCGTCCGATGATCTCCGCCTCCCCAGGGCCGAACAACTCGAAATAAGCCCTGTTGACGTTTATGACAAAACCTTCCGGTGAGATCACCACCAGCACTTCATTCATGGTATTGATGAGCTTTTCCATGAATTCGCGCGATACCGTACTTTCCCGCAGGTTTGCGGTCATCTGGTTGAATGCTTCCGCCAACTGTCCGATTTCGTCATGGGAAGCTATTTTAATGGGTTCGTTGAGTTCTCCCAGGCTCAAACGCCTGACTCCGCCGGTAAGAAGTGCAATGGGGCGGGTGATAGCGGATGCAAACAGGATCGCCGCAGTTATGCCGAGGACCAGAATGACGAGTACAAACGGCAGCATCGTCATCAAAACACCTTCAACGTTCCTGTGAATCATCGAATCATACAGACCGATGTGAACCGACCCGAGTGCCCCCCCCTGGACAGGCGTCGAAATGTCATAGAACCGCCCCTCCCGTAGTTCAATAATGGCCGTCCGGTCCTTTTTTCGAACTGCTTTAAGCGCTTCATTTATCAGCTGCTGGGGGACCGTCGCGCCGAAGGTGTGGGCTGTCACTGTATTATCGGGCGCTATGATATAGATGTATTCGATATCCTTATCAATTTTCCGGTAATCGTTGACGAGCTGCTTGAGGCTGACAATGTTCTCGGTAATCAGCGGGATCTCGGCCGCTTCTGCGATATAGCGGGCAACGGAGAGGCCGCGCTTCCGCATCTCGTCTTCAAAACGGGAATGAAGCTCATACCCGACCAGCAGGCCGAGGGCGCCTCCGACCATCAGGATCAGAAGCGCCGTGCCGAGTATTAATTTTTTACGCAGTGAGAGAAAAATCATTTTTTTTTGGGGCTCTCCATCGGGCGGTCTGAAAAAAAAAGATTCTACCATGAAAGGTTTCAAGAGCAAATAAAAGAGTAAGCCATCCTTCATGTTCTCTCCGCCTTGAAAAGCCCGGAGCCGTGTGCTACAACCAGTCACTTATTTCAGTATGCGAAAGGCGCACCTGCCATGGCAGAGCAAACCCCCATGATGCGACAATATCTGGAGATCAAGTCGGGCTATCCCGATGCGATACTCTTTTTTCGCATGGGGGATTTTTACGAAATGTTTCTGGACGATGCCCTGCTGGCCTCACGCATTCTGGACATCGCCCTGACCTCACGCAACAAGGGGAGCGGTGACGAGATCCCCTTCTGCGGCGTTCCGTTCCATTCGGCAGCCCCCTATGTCGCCAGGCTGATTGAAGCCGGCTACAAGGTGGCCATCTGCGAACAGGTTGAAGACCCGAAACAGACCAAGGGGATTGTTCGGCGCGAAGTCGTACGGGTTGTTACCCCCGGCCTTCTGATCGAGTCCGAGAGCCTTGTCCCGGACGAAAACAATTATCTGCTGGCGCTCTGCGAAACGTCGGGCGGAATCTGGGGGTGCGCCTGGCTGGATGTTTCCACCGGCGAGTTCCGTGCGGCTGAGCAGGCAGGAGCTGCCGCCGTACTGGCCGAAGCGGTCGGGATCAACCCCCGCGAAATCCTTCTCTCCGACTCCCTTGACCGCGAAGCGCTGCCGTCTGATCTGCGCTCATTTCTGGGCCTGCGGATTGTCTCCCGTGCCCCCTCCTGGATCTATGATCGTGACTATGCCACAACGCTGCTCTGCGACCATTTCGGGGCCGCTTCCGCCGAATCGCTCGGCCTGGAGGAGGCGCCTGCCGCCCTGCTGGCCGCTGCGGCCGCACTTTATTATCTGCGCGAAAACCGCAAGACGGCCCTGCCGCATATCCGCGATATCATCGTCTCGCGCCACAGTCAGCATCTGGCCCTCGATCCGGCCACCCGCCGCAACCTGGAGATCACCGCCAGCATGGCGGAGGGGAAACGCTCCGGTTCACTGCTGGGGTGTCTGGACCGCACCGGCACCGCCATGGGCGCCCGTCGTCTGAAACAGTGGCTCAGCTACCCGCTGATCGAGCTGGAGCCGATCAGGCAGCGTCTTGATGCGGTGGAAGAGCTGCTGGAATCGCCCGCTCTGCAGGAAGAGCTGGCTGCGCGCCTGAAAAACGTCGCCGATCTGGAGCGGCTCAACGGCCGCATCGGCATGGCCTCGGCTTCCGGACGCGACCTGCGGGCGCTGCATGATTCACTGGTCCACCTGCCGCACCTGCTCGATCGTCTGGCGGCGGTGCAGGCTCCGCTGCTTCGGGCGCTTAAGGCCACGATTGACCCTCTGGACGACATCTGCGCCCTGGTGTCGCGCGGCATCATCGAAAGTCCTCCGTTCTCGCTCCGCGAAGGGGGGATCATCGCCCCCGGCTACAATGCCGAACTTGACGAGCTGCGCGCCATCAGCAGCGAAGGGAAGGGGTTTATCGCCAGGCTGGAGGCCCAGGAACGTGCCCGCACCGGTATCTCTACCCTTAAAATACGCTACAACCGGGTGTTCGGTTATTCGATCGAGATCACCAAAAGCAATCTGGCGGCCGTGCCGGCCGATTACGTCCGCCGCCAGACCCTCGCCAACGCCGAACGCTATGTAACAGAGGAGTTAAAAAACTACGAGGAGAAGGTGCTGGGGGCCGAGGATCGTATCTGCACCCTGGAATTCACCCTGTTTCAGGAAATTCGCGAACTGGTGGCTGCCCAGGCCGAACGGATCTCCCGAACCGCCGACGGCCTGGCTGTCCTGGATGTCCTCCTCTCCCTGGCGTTCATAGCCGGAGAGCGCAATTACTGCAAGCCGCTGGTTGATGATTCAGACGTCATAGAGA
>JBAQPK010000378.1:0-1604 GCA_049305715.1 Desulfuromonadaceae bacterium
CTACAGGATCTCGATCAGCCGGATTGCGAAGGTCAGGTCACGACCTGCCAAAGGGTGATTGCCGTCCAGTGTAATGGTCGTATCGGTAACTTCCGTCACCAGAACCGGCAGAGGGGATCCGTCTTCCAGAATTACTTCCATCTGGTCCCCCGGTTCTGGGTTGATATCGGCGGGAATTTCACTCCGCTCGATTACGGCCACCATTTCGTCGGCGCGCTGCCCGTAGGCGTCATCGGCAGGAATAGATACCGTGATACTCTGGCCCGGTTCGAGCCCGATCACGGCCGCTTCGAATTTCGGTATCAACTGCCCGGCGCCAATGACGAACTCCATCGGTCCGGCGGAATTGCTGCCGCATCCGCACCCGTCATCGGGTTCCTTCCTGCTGCCGCAGCCACACGAATGTCCATCCTGCTGTTCAATGGGGTCTTCCGATGAGTCAAAAACGGACCCATCTTCAAGTGTGCCGGTGTAGTGTACTTTTACCTTATCGCCTGTTTTTGCCTGTGCCATGGTTACATCCTTTCAGTATGTGTGCCCGGAGTTCAGGGCTTCTCCAAGTGCGGAAATATGTGTGCTGAACTGCCCGGGACGAGTGCCGCCGATCCGCAGACGTTTATGGCGGGATGTTTCACCTGATATGATTTCAACCGTTGATTTGGCTACTTCAAAGAAATCCGCGAAAAATTCCCGGCAGAGCTTGTTGGCTGCGCCGTCAACCGGCGGAGAGGTGAGCCTGACTTTGAGTTCCTCTCCCTGAATTCCGCACACCTGGTTCCTGGAGGCCCGCGGCTGAACGTATACGCTCAGAATAAGATCGTTTCCGGAGGTGGCAAGAAAAGGGAGTTCAGACGAGTTCATCGTTTACGAGTTGACGACTGAAGCTTTCGAGCAAACCCTTGAAGCTTATCTCAAACTGGATCTTCTGCCGGCGGATGTCTTCAATCCGGCTCTTCAATTCACCCAGCTGCCGTTCGGCATCGGCAACAATTCGTTCGCCCTTTAGTTCGGCTTCCGAAACGATCAGCTCGGCCTCTTTGCGGGCGTTGGACTTCATCTCTTCGATAACGCGCTGTGCGGAAAGCAGGGTTTCACGCAGCTGCCGCTCCTTTTCCGCCATATCAAGCATCTCACGACTCTGCTGTGACTGTTGCTCTTTCATCTGGCTGTTTTCGCGGATCAGCCCTTCCATTTCCCCGGCTACGGTTTGTAAAAAGGCATCAACATCATCCGGGTCAAGACCTCGAAATGTTTTTACCTTGAATTGTTGCTGCTGGATGTCGAGCGGAGAAATCTTCATCGCGTATCAACCTCGTAGGATGCGTAACGTGGAGTGGGAACAGCTATTGCGCAGCGCCAGGTTTCACCGGGGGCTTATTGGGCAGACAGCTTCAAATAGCAGTCGGCCTTGTACAGATTTGCATCGGCGGCCAGAGGCGAGTCGGGATTGCCGACAAGAAAGCGGTCCAGCAGTTCAAGAGCGGTACGGCAGTTATCCTGACGGTACGACGTGACAGCTTCTTCGAAGAGCTCTTGCCCGGGGACTGTCACAGCGACAGAGATGCCCAGTTCACGCAATTTTGCCGCGGAAGCGACTGCTGCAG
>JBAQPK010000379.1:0-4756 GCA_049305715.1 Desulfuromonadaceae bacterium
CCCTTCGGCAATCCCCTTGACGATCTCGGCTCCCTTTTCCGGGAGCAACTTTCCGGTGGCAAGGTAATCAAGAAAAAAGAGCGGTTCCGCCCCCTGGACAATTATGTCGTTTACGCACATGGCCACCAGATCGATGCCGACCGTGTCGTGACGGTCGGCCAGAAATGCAACCTTGAGCTTTGTACCGACACCGTCGGTACCGGAAACCAGAACGGGATTTTTATATTTAGACGTGTTGAGGGAAAATAACCCGCCAAAACCGCCAATGTCCGCCAGTACCTCAGGCCTTGAGGTGGCCTTTACTAATGGCTTGATAAGGTTGACAAACTTATTTCCGGCAGCAATATCAACCCCGGACTCTTTATAGGTTACAGGTTTTTCATTCATTTTATTCTCCCCCTGATTTTGCAAAGAATCTTTGTAGAACATGGCCTCTTAAAAGTCAATTTCAAACTGGCTTGAAAAGAGCATTAAACAGAATTTCTCTTGACAAATCCACATCTTCTAGTAAGTTAGACAGGATTTTCTGCGCTTTTTTGGGCAGAAAAATCAATTCGTTAACGCACGTATCCTGTTTATCAGGGCAGGGATCATTGAACATGTTATCGAAACTCCCGCACTATCTTACCCTTGCCATGGCCTGCCTCTGCGCGGCCATTCTCTGTGTTTTGGTGGCGCCATGCCCCGCCGGGGCGGATATTTACCGGTATGTTGATGAAGATGATATCGTCCATTTCACCGATGCACCCACAGACAAGCGCTTTACCGTTTTCATGCGCGACCTCAAAAAAGACAAGCAACTGCGGACAAAACTCAAATATGCTTCATCGGTTAATCCGGCCGAATATGAACAGCTCATCAAGACCTGCTCGGATAAATACGGCGTTAATTCGTGCCTGGTAAAGGCGGTAATCCATGCCGAATCAGGCTACAATCCCAATGCCGTTTCCAGTAAAGGTGCCAGCGGTCTGATGCAGCTGATGCCCGGCACCGCCAAGTCCCTGAAAGTTGCGGACCGTTTCAACCCGAAAGATAACGTCGAGGGTGGGGTAAAGTACCTTCGCTTTCTGCTCGATACGTTTCGGGGTGATGTTTCACTGGCCGTGGCGGCCTATAATGCCGGGCTCACCAAGGTCGCAAAATATGGCGGGATTCCCCCCTATAACGAAACACGCACCTATGTGGCCCGGGTTCTTTCGTACATGAAGTCCTATCAGGAAAGCGGAATTTAACAATGACTGCACGTCGGCCGAATCAGATCATGAACCTCCCCAACATCCTCACCATGACGCGGATTGCGGCTATCCCGCTCCTTGCGGCGTTTCTGATGTCGCCATCCCGGTCCGCCGGGTTTTGGGCCGCCGCCCTCTTTGCAGTGGCATCGATCACGGACTGGCTGGATGGTTATCTGGCCCGGCGGATGGGTATTGTCACCATATTCGGAAAATTTCTGGATCCGATAGCCGACAAGTTAATTGTCATGGCGGCTCTGATCATGATCCTCCCTTTTAATCGGGTCCCGGCCTGGATGGTGCTGGTTATCCTGGGACGTGAGATCATTATAACCGGTCTGCGCGGTATCGCTTCAACTGAGGGGATTGTCATTCAGGCAAGTGATCTGGGAAAATACAAGACCATATTTCAAATTGTTGCGATTATCGGACTTGTTCTGCATTATGACTACAACTGGTTTTTCGGCATTTCACACGAACTTCTGACAGTAAACATGCATAATGTGGGCATGTTCTTTCTCTGGATCGCCACGGTTCTGACCGTCTGGTCAGGCGTTGATTATCTGTTCCGGTTTATCAGGGTTATTGTCCGCTAGTTTCCGGATGAAAACTATCTGTTTGATTGCCCCAGCATGATCTCAAACTTCTCACCGTTTTGCTGAAACAGCACCCGATCTTTCCGGACCTCTTCTACCGTAGTGCCTTCAATTACCGATCCGTGTGAAACCGGTACTCCGTTGACTATCGCCATACTGTCCGCACCGCTGTTCTGGAACGCGATGCCATTGACCCTGAGACTCGGAACGGCAGCAGCAGGAGCCGCTCCTTTTTCTGCGACATCTGCTGCTTTCCGCCGTTCGGGTATGTCCGCAACAGCTGCTTTCGGCGCTCTTTTGTCAATAACCTTGGCTGCCTTACCTGCCACGGGTGGTTTGTTACGCTGTGTACGTGATACTTCGACGGACGGTTCTTTGCGGGCCGGAACCACTACTATTTCAGCGGGGAGTGTTTCGGGTTTGATCGGCGGAGGAGGGACCTTTGTCTGAAGAGTTTTTGCGGAGGTTGCCGGTTGTGAGGTGGCTGTTTCCTGCGGCGCCTTCGTATCTTTGATGAAATACAGGGCGACGGCTGCTCCGCCTCCAAAAACCAGAAGAAACAACAGCGCAAGGGAGTACGGAGAAGACTTCCGGGGAGAATCAACCGTTTTCAGGATATCCGTATCGATCTTCAACGAATTCGGTACGCGGACAGTTTTTTCATTCTCCAGCTTCTTCAGTGCCTTGAGAATAGAACTCATTTAATGTTTCCTGACGTTTTTTCGATCTGTGTGCCGGCAGGTATGCCGGTTGTTCCATAATTCCCAACGTAACTTGAGGTCACGGCAAGTGCGGCGCAGAGGAGAATCAGGATGAGGAAACCGACCAGCGCCAAAGAGTACCGCTTCTGCTTGCGAACACTCCGCAGCTCTCCTATGGCCCGGGCGACGATGCCGGCGGAAATACGTCGCCGCTCATCACCGTAGCCGACCAGCAGCGCCCGGTCACAGAGATTGTTGATCAGGCGGGGTAATCCGCGGGTATACAGATGTATCAACTTGAGTGCTGAACTGCTGAACGATACACCACCCGTTTCGCCGGCGACCACCATCCGGTGACGGATATAGGTACGGGTCTCATCCATGCTCATGGACCTGAGCCGGTAGCGCACGGCGATGCGCTGGTTCAACTGCCTCAGTTCCGGTAGACTCAGAAGGGTTGACAGTTCGGGCTGACCTGCCAGGACAATCTGTATCAGCTTGTCATTTTCAGTTTCAAGATTTGAAATAAGTCTCAGCTGTTCAAGAATCTCCGGCGCCAGATTCTGGGCTTCGTCGATAACAAGAACAACGGTAATACCCCGCGAGTTCTCTGCCAGCAGAAACCTGTTAAGCTCTCCAAGCAGCTCGTTGGTATACATGCTCTCGCACGTAAGCCCAAATTCGTGATTGATGCTGCGGAGCAGCTCTACTCCGGTCAGACAGGGATTGAAAATCAACGCGGACCGGTAGTTATCCTCGTTCAGTTGACCGAGAAGCGTCCGGAGTACGGTCGTCTTGCCGGTTCCCACCTCGCCGATAAGCTCGATAAACCCATAGTGGTTATTAATACCGTACAGCAGGTGGGCAAAGGCTTCCTTGTGATTTTTGCTGAGGTATATGAAACGAGGATTTGGCGTCAGAGTAAACGGTTTTTCGTTGAATCCAAAGTATGTTGTGTACATAGGCAGTTTACCGGTTGAAAGAAAGGTTGGCGAAGATATTCACATGGTTGTATTTAAAATGCCGCCCAATTAAGTAGTTGTGTATTTCATAAAAGCTGACTATTTTCAAGAGAAATCAAAGGCAGCCGCACTCACTCCCGCATGACAACCATCTAACTACCAGACAAGGTTATTTATTAATGCACTACATTACATATAATACTGCAACAAACTGTAATAAAAAGATAATACCAGAATTGTCCGACAAACAAAGTCTCGTTTCAGCACGCTATCCTGTCCGATTTACCGACCATTATGCCGGTCTTATCAGGCGTCCGGATGATGCCATCTGGAAGCAGTGTATGCCTGATGCACGAGAATTGGAAGATCATTCGCAATGTCCCGATCCATTGGACGAGAAGGCCTTAAGCCCGGTCCCGGGTCTCATCCACCGTTATCCCGACCGGGTGGTCCTGCTCGTTTCCAACCGCTGCCCGGTGTACTGCCGCTTTTGCATGCGAAAACGGCTCGTGGGAAGCGGTGATGCCCCGATGGGAGAAGATGAGCTTTGCGCTGCGCTGGAGTACATTGCAGCGCACCCTTCAATCCATGACGTTATTCTGTCCGGCGGCGACCCGCTGATGCTTGACGACCGGTCGTTGTCAAAAATCCTGACCGGTCTGCGGGCAATTCCCCACGTTGCCATCATCCGTATCGGCACCAGGATTCCGGTCACGCTCCCCGGGCGGATAACCCCGGAACTCTGCAGCATGCTCCGCACGTTTCATCCTCTCTACATCAACACTCACTTCAATCATCCCGATGAAATCACCGCCGTCTCCGGGGCCGCCTGCGCCCGGCTGGCGGATGCCGGCATACCGCTGGGTAATCAGACGGTGCTGCTGAAGGGGGTTAACGATTCGGTCGAGACCATGAGGAGCCTTATGACCGGCTTGCTCGCAATAAGGGTCAGGCCGTATTATCTGCACCAGATGGACCTGGTCCAGGGGACCGCGCACTTCAGGACGAAGGTAAGCACCGGCCTGGAAATAGTGCGGGGGCTGCGCGGCCACATTTCCGGTCTGGCTGTGCCGCATTATGTCATCGATCTGCCGGGAGGGAAGGGGAAGGTTGCCGTTCTGCCGGATGATGTTGAAATACGGGGAAACACGCTGCTGCTTCGCACCTATACCGGTGAGCGGGTGATCTATCAGGATATCACGGATCATCAGGGGTGAGACCGATGTGCTCGAACTACAGGACAACCCTGCCGGATGGCCCCAACG
>JBAQPK010000380.1:0-9508 GCA_049305715.1 Desulfuromonadaceae bacterium
CGATACTATTACGGTTTTATGATCACGATACCATTCCGGAGAAATCCTCTGCTCATATATTAGGCAATCCTGTGCCGGCTGTCATCCACGAATGGCTTGAATCACCTCCTGCAGTGACGAAAGCTTGTACGGCTTTTGCAGAAAGCCGGCCAGCCCCTTGCCGATGAACATCTGCGTTACCTCCTGCTCGTTGTAGCCGCTCGACATGATCACCTTCACGTCAGGATCAAGCCGCCTGAGCTCCTGGAAGCACTGTTCGCCGTCCATGTGCGGCATCGTCAGGTCAAGGATCACGAGGGAGACGGACGGTGTAGACGTGAAGGCCTCTACCGCCTCATAACCGTCGGCGGCGGTGATTACCTCGAAACCCAGCTCTTTCAGCATTTCGGTGCCGATGCCGCGGATCGTTTCTTCGTCATCAACCAGCAGGATGGTGCCGCTCCCCTTCCAGCCGCTCGTGCAGCTGTCGCCGTCAAACAGACCGGCCGGCCGGTCGGATGCGGGAAGCAGAATCTTGAAGGCCGTTCCCCTCCCCGGTTCGCTGTATACCTTGATCGCCCCCTTGTGCCCCCTGACGATACCGAGCACGGCGGCCATGCCCAGCCCGCGGCCGGTGAACTTTGTGGTGAAGAACGGATCGAACAGTTTCGTCAGGGTCTCCCCGTCCATACCGCAGCCGCTGTCGGAGATCTCCAGGTAGACATACAGACCGTCGGCAAGGTTTTCATCAAGCCAGACATTCTTCAGATAGTTCTGGTCACAGTCCATGCAGCCGGTGGTGATCGCGATGGCGCCGCTCTTGTCGCCGATCGCCTCGGAAGCGTTGATGACCAGGTTCATGATGATCTGGCGCATCTGGGTGGCGTCCGCCTCAACCGGCGGGAGCGGGTGATACGGGTTGAACCGCAGCACCGCTTTCTTGGAGACCGAGACCTCCAGCATATGCAGCATCTCTTCCAGCAGCACGTTCAGGTCGATGTGCTCGATCACGAATTTCCCCTTGCCGTAGTAGGCGAGCATCTGCCTGGCCAGGTCGGCGGCCCGGTCGGCCGCCTGCTCGATCCGGTGCAGGTTGTCGACGGCGGGGGATTCCTTGTTGATCCTCATCAGCGCCAGGTCGGCGTTGCCGATGATGGTCATCAGGATGTTATTGAAATCGTGGGCGATGCCGCCCGCCAGGACCCCGAGGCTCTCCAGCTTCTGGGAATGGAGCATCTGCTGCTCCATCTGGTTGCGCTCCGTTTCGGCCCGCTTGCCGGAAACTATTTTCCAGACGGCATCCATGAACAGGGTCAGCTGCATTACGTCAGAGTCAAGATAATCGTTCTCCTTGTTGGCGACCCCGACGACAGCGACGATCGCGCCTTCGACTATCACCGGAACGGTCAGAAAACGTTTGAGGAATACGTGCCCTTCCGGCACCCCTTTTTTGAGCGGAACGCCGGTCGAGAAATCATTCAGCAGAATCGCTTTCCGCTGGCGGACCGCTTCGCCCCGGAGTCCCGTATCGTCAAGATCGTACACCGCCTTCTGTTCCCGTACCGCGCACTCCTTCATCACGCCGCGCGACCAGATGTTGGGGCTGAATTGCCGTTTCTGTTCATTGTAGAAACAGATATACCCGATAGGACTTCCGGCAAGTCCGAGAACTTCATCCAGGGCATGGTCGAGAAATCCGCTCTCGTCGGTAAACGGGTATTGGGTGATGCTGTACAGCCTGCCCATGCGGTTTTCGTTATCCCGCAGCACGATTTCCTGCTGATGGAGCGTATCCGCCATAAACTGGAGGTTGTCGGAAAGCTGGTTAAACTCGGCAACCGATGACCTCGGCCACGAGTCCGACCTGTCCCCGTGAGCAAAATTCCGCGCGTGGCGGGTCAGGGCATCAAAGCGCAGCGCCAGTCTTCGCGCCAGATAGATGGAAGCCATGGAGGCGCAGGCCAGAGCGACCAGCATGCCTGCCATAACAATCAGGGCGATGTGTCGTGATGTGCGGTAGAGGGATGCGTCCGTTTTTGCAACCATGACATGCCAATCAACGGAAGCGATCTGAATGATACTGCCGGTCATGGAGGACCCTGCGAAATCGAACCGGCCGGTGGTTGGGACGTTTGTATCTATCCCGGTGCGGACGAGGGGAATATTGCCGATATTAAGCTGCTGTGCGGTGTAGCGGCCATTGTTGTCGGCCACAACCTGTCCGTTTTTGTCAACAACAATGATAATGAGGTCTTTTCCCGTGCTGATATTTTTCAGGAATTTCGTCAGGAGGGCCAGGTCTACCTCGCCAACAAAGGTTGCGCCGGCACTTGATACTCCATACGCCGTAACCAGACCTCCGGTGACCATCGAGAGAAAAGTCTCCGACCACAGCGGCTTCTTTTCCCGTGAGACCTCACGGAACAGCGGATTGAGGGAAAGATTGAGGCCACCCAGATCGTCCCGATGCATCTGCTCCCTTTTTGTGAGAGCCACATCAGACACCTTGCCGTCGGGGGTTATCACGTACAGGCTGCTCATCGCATCAGTCGAACCCAGCAGGGAATCAAGCAGCCGCTGGTATTCGCGGCCTGACGGTCTGCCGTTGCGGGGTATGGCGGCAGCTATCCTGACAATGGCGGCGCCGGTTTCAAGATGGCTTTCCACCCTCATGCCGACTGCCAGAGCAAGCTGGATCTGTTTCTCCCCGGCATCCTTTCTGATCTGCGGCAGAATCCAGAGGAAACCGAAAAGCGCCACGACGCCGAACGGCACGACTATGGCCAGCAGGGACTGGAGTGTGAGGACGCGGCTCAGCGGCTGGACATGCATGGTTCACTCCACCGTAATGTACGTGTTTCCGTAGATCGTGGTGACAAAGGTCTTTCGGTCGGCGTCACCGTACCGGTTGATGTTCAGCACCTGCTGCACTCCCTGGAAGCTTTTCCTGCCGATGATGGTGTCCTTTATGCTGGCGCCCTTCGAACGGATTGCACTGGCCTCAAGCGCCACCAGCGCGGCATCGTATCCTGCCACGCCTGCAAATCCGGGCTCCTGCTTGAAGCGGGCGTGATAGGCCGCCAGGAAATCGCGATAGCGCCGGGACGTGTCGTTCCTGTCCAGAAACTGGGCCACGAGGACCCCTTCGGCCGCCGTGCCGGCCAGCTCGGTGAAACGCTCCGTTGATGCCCACTCCGACATGGCAATCCTCTGGTTCGGAGCACGTTTGCGCACCTGCTGGCATATCAGGGCCGAGTCTATGGCATTGGTGATGATAAGGACCAAATCGGGTTTCACAGAGAGCAGCTCCTGAACAATCGGCTGGAATACGGTATCCCTGCCGGACTGAAAAGGTATAGTATATATGATTTTTCCGCCGAGCCTGACAAATTCGGTTCGGAAATCGGTGAGCCAGTTCTCGGTGTACGATTTGTTGCCGATGTCGTAGATGGCGGCAACGGTACGGATGCCGAGCTTTTCGTACTGGTAGCGGGCGTTCTTTGACGCATAGTCGGTTGTCGTGGCGATGACCCGCAGGAAGTTGTCGTCCCTCCCCCCAAGTTCGGTGGTGGTCACCGTCGGGCTGAGGAGGATGCTCTTCGAAGCGTTGATCTGCGGCATAACCGCCATGGCTACGCTGCTGGTCATCGGCCCGATGATGATCTCGATGTTCCGCGAGATAAGCTCTCCCGCCACCCGTTTGGCTGTCTCCGGGTTCTGCTCGTCGTCCCTGACGACCAGTTCCACAGGGCGCCCCTTGATCCCTCCGGCGGCATTGCACTGTTCCACCGCAAGCTGGACGCCGTTCCTGCCGGCCACGCCCAGGTCAGCCACCCTGCCGGTAAGACCGCCCACAAAACCGATCCGTACCGGATCAGGCTTACGGCAGGAAACCAGCATGGCCGCTGCAGCCGCACAGAAAGTCAGACGGACAATTGTCGTGAATCCCATGATTTCTCTTCTCCCGTTACCGCGGGGCTTCAACGATGACGCGCAACAGATCGTCAGATCCGGCGCTGTCACGGATAATGTTCGATCTCCGGACGATCATCGAAGGAATATGATATACATTGACTATACCTGAAAGCATTCTCATTTCAAGGCTTCATTTGTGGCTGTCTCATCTCCTGTCGTAACCGGCACGCAGGCCTCCCCGTTCCGGAAGATGCCTTCCGGCGGAGGAGCCGCCCACCTCCGATCGGTTTTCTGTTCCGCAGTGGGCACGTCCATTAACACCGCCATGGCATTTCCTCTCCGTAATGATTATAGTGCATCCATGGACCCGACAGACCCACATCACCTCGGCGGTGACAGCTCCTGGAAACCGGTTCCCCCGGCGGACGGCGCGCTTCTGACCAAAAGTCAGGCACGGACCCTGGCGCTCGTGCTGGACTCCCGCTCCATCCCCTGCTGCATCGAACCGGCCGGTTCCGGGTGGCTGCTGCTGGTGCCGGAGCAGCAGCTGGAGAGCGCCCGCCGCGAACTGCGGCTGTACGAGGAAGCCAACCGGAACTGGCCTCCCCCGTTGCCGGCCTCCCGAGAGCTGGTCGAGAACATCCTGCCGACCCTTTCGATCCTGATTCTCCTGGCGACCTTTCATAACCTTAACCTGCTCGGGATTTCCCTCCCCGGTCGCGGCATGGTTGACCTGAATGAACTCGGCGCGGCCCACGCCGGAAAAATCCTGGACGGGCAGCCATGGCAGTGCATTACCGCCCTGACGCTGCATGCCGACCTGCTGCATCTGCTCAGCAACCTGACGATCGGCGGATTTTTCATCATTCTGCTCTGCCGTGAACTCGGCTCCGGATTGGCCTGGAGCCTGCTATTGGCATCCGGCACGGCCGGCAACCTGATCAATGCTTGGGTACAATCGCCGGCGCACCGCTCGGTAGGCGCATCAACCGCCGTCTTCGGCGCGGTCGGCATCCTGGCGGCCATCAGCGCCGTGCGCTACCGTCACCATCTGCAACGGCGCTGGTTCATACCTGTCGCCTCCGGGCTGGCCCTGCTGGCAATTCTGGGCACCGAAGGGAAGAATACCGACCTGGGCGCGCACCTGTTCGGCTTCGGTTGCGGGGTTTTCTTCGGGACCGGCGCGGAATTTCTGGTGGGAAGATACGGGCGTCCGGGAACGGCCCTGAACCTCCTCCTTGCCGCCCTGAGCATGGCTCTGGTGGTCGCGGCGTGGTGGGCGGCGATAGAGCTGGGCGGATAATCCGGTCGGGATGGAGCGTTCACGACCACCTGCAGGCCGGGTTCCCCATGCGCTTCCCTTTACAGCCGCACCGCTGTCGGCTATACTCCTTTCCATTGAAATCATCAAAAGGAGGAATACCGCATGCCCGACATCAAGGGGACAAAAACGGAGCAGAACCTGAAGGACGCGTTTGCCGGCGAATCCCAGGCCCGCAACAAGTACACGTATTTCGCCTCGGTGGCGAAGAAGGAAGGGTACGAAAAAATCGCCGCCATTTTCCTCGAAACGGCCGATAACGAGAAGGAGCATGCCAAGCTTCATTTCAAGCACCTCTCCGGCATCGGCACAACCGCCGACAACCTGAGGGCCGCCGCAGCCGGCGAGACCGAAGAATTTACGGGCATGTACCCCCGCATGGCGCGCGAGGCAAAGGAAGAGGGGTTCGCGGAAATCGCCTTTCTGTTCGAATCCATCGGCAAGATCGAAAAGCATCACCAGCAACGGTACCAGAAATTACTGGATGAGCTGGAAGCAGGGACGGTTTTCTCCAGGGGTGAGAAGGTCAGCCGGAAATGCATGAACTGCGGTTTCATCCACGAAGGGGAGGAAGCGCTCAAAGTCTGTCCGGTCTGCAAGCATCCCCGGGCGTATTTCGAGGCGATCTGAACGGCGTAACCAGAATAAAAAAACAGGCCGGGGGGAAATCCACCCGGCCTGTTTTTTTGCCCGGACTGAAACCGGATATCCGAGCGGCGATCCCGTATCGCTGATTCGACACCGTTTATCCGAAACGGTAGATTTGAGCTCCATTTTCGTAGAGCTCGATCGGGCCGTCCTGGGAGACCTTGATAACCTTGCCGAAATGTGAGGCCGCGCAGGCAGCCGTGGTCCTTCCGCCACCGGCGACCATTTCCCGGGCGTGGGACGTATCGATGATGAAACCGGTATCAACCAGTTTACCCTTCGCGTTGAATACGGTGATGCCGTCCGATGACAGAATCCTGAGCAGCGTCCCCGCCTGCTTCAGTTCGCTGATGCCTTTCCTTTTCACCCGGTCTATCAGCAGGCGGCCTATGGGGTCGGAGCCGCCGACAGCCCCTTTTTTCAGTCCGGCAAGCTTCTGACCGCTCCCGCAATACACCATGACAACGGTGCCATAGCGCATCTTCGAGAGCGCATAGAGCGTCCAGATGAGATCTTCAGCCGACCCCGCCTCCATACTGTCCGACAGAAACGCCCGGAAGATATCCGGATCGAAGATGCTCCAGACCCCTTTTCTCCGGACCATGATCCGGGCCGGACTGGTGAGCACCTCGATATCCGAAGCCTCGTTCACCGTGACGGCAAATGCGCCGGCCCCGCTTCTCCTGATGATCGAAAAGAGTTCCCGCTGGGTCTGCCGCTCCACCTCGTTCATGAGGGCGGTGCCGGATATCGTGACGATGCCGTTTACCTGCATCTGGATACCGGCCAGGAAGAACAGGTTCGTGCCGTCGATGAAGCGATAGGTCAAGGGATTGTCAAAAAAACCGGGAGTGATGCTCTGTGAGCTTTTGAGGGGGACCAGGGTGTGCTTGCGCTGTTTCATCAGGGCACGGAGTTCCGCCGGGGTCGTGCGGTGGATGATCACGCCGGTGGTGGCCGGTTTTCCTTCGTATTTCTGGTAGGAAAGGCTCTTTAACAGCTGAATGAGCTGCTGAATGGGCCAGAACCCCTTGCGATGATCCCCGCGCAGGGAGCGGGCCACGGTGATATCCATGATGGAGGAAAGCAGGGCCGTCCTGAACTGCGCCGCATACCCCTCCTGCCTGAACCCGCTGAACAGCATGGAAAATGCGGTCAGCAGCTCGCCGCAGAACGCCTCTTCCAGACGGGTGAACGGGATGTTTTTACGGCTCGCACTGAACATGTACTCCCGTCCATCCGTCACGACCGGCAGGGAAAGAGTGTGTCCCTCGCGCTGCGGACGTTCGGCAGCGGGGGAAAGTACGACCTCGGCACCGCCGAGAAAGGAGCTGATGTTGCCGCTCATCGCCTCAAAAATTGTCATCGGCATCGGGTGGGGACCTCCTTGGAAACAATAAAACAGTCGTCAGGGCCGGACCAGGTTACGTTGATTATGACCGGATTCGTCCTCGTAAGGGTAACCTGGCGAGGTTCTCCAGATTTTCAGAAACGAGACCCTCGAAAATGAATGGGTTCAAGAATTGATTTCCCCACAGCAGATTCCGGTCAACCTCGCTTAGCGATGCCTCGTCGCAGACGGTGGTCCAATTCCCGGCAAGGCAGCGTATCTGTTTCGTCACGATTTGCATGGCCTCTTCCCCGGAAAGCAGATAATGCGGAGCAGCCTCGATACAGGTGGCGATCCGGCTTGAACGATCTTTACCGGTGATCATCATTGCCTGGGAGGCGGTGCGCCCATGGCGGGCCTGGGGACAGATGTCGTATGCCGGTGTCAGGACAAGCATATTCCCATCCCAGAAGGCCGCGTGATTGCGGGCGTGGTCGTCGGTATTGCCGACCAGTATGTTGAACACGATGCGGGAAAAAAGCTCCCTGAGTGTCTCCGGCGCTTTTTTGAATCTGGTGCGGACAAGCTCGGCAAGGTCTTCGTAACTGGCATAGCGGGCCATCATTTCATCAAGCGTCAGAAGGGTCAGCGCCGAGACAATGCTCTTACGCTGCCACCCGCTGGGAGTGGCGATCCGGTCAAAGCGCTCAACGAGCAGCACATCCTTCGAGGCGGCTCTCCGCAGCGAAACTGGTGCCACATCCAAACCCGCCATAGCTGCCAGGCGCATGGCAACGTACTCCGCCTTAACGACGGAATAAAGGTCAGAGGAGGCGGAAAATTTGGCGATGAATTTTTTTGAGTCCCCCTGAATAAGGGCCTTTGGCCGGGCTCCCCCGATGGAAGTGCCGTGTTGCAGGGCCTGGGCAAGCTCCTCGGTCAGAGGTATGCCTTTCTCGACAAGCTCTGTGGCCTCGGCCAGTTCTTCAAGGGAAGCACAAGAAGCATGCCTGGGTTCGTACAGCGTCGGTGAGAGCTGGAAATCCAGAGCGCCGATGCGGTCTGACCCGGACTCCATAAGATACGTGAGTTCGTCAACGGCAGCCGGATCCACTCCACCGGCCTTCTTCCCGAACTTCCTGTTTAAAATCACCCGGCGTCCCCAGGCGTCAGGGGCCGCATCCCGCAAGCACCCTGGAATGGTAAGCCCCGGAAGTAAAGGGATCAGCCCCTGGCGAAGAGGCAGCTCGACGTCGTAAATCGCAATGGCGTTGCCGCGATCCAGGTAACTCTTTCCGTAGTTGAAGACATATTGCTCCCCCTGTGAAGCAAGCTTTCCGGCCACTACCGGTTTCGTCTCTCCGGGAAGCCAGATCCACACAAATATTTCTGAATACTCAGAAGTCATCATCAACCTTCGCGGATGTGCGAACACTCTGGGGCAACAGGGCAAGCTTGTCGTCTATCCGGCCGAGATGCATCGTGACCGTCTGAAGATTATCCGCCCCGAACAGCTTCACCCCCACAAGAGCGGCAACCTCGAAAAAGAGACCAACCTCACACTTCAGGTCACCCCGCTCGATTTTTTGCAGCGTCGCCCTGGAGATCCCCGCCCGTCCCGCCAACTCGCTCTCGGTCATCTTGCGCTCTTTTCGACCCAAACGGATGAGCTTGCCAAAAAGTTCTGTCGCCTCTCGGGTTACGCGGGAATATGTCCGCTTTCGGACAGGTGCCATAAATGCCTTTTGATTATTATAATGGTCACAAATGCCTTTAATGACCATTATATTATCCATCGCAAAGGAGAGAGTCAACAATTTGTTTCGCGTAAGGCAGGCGATTATGACGATTTCTTTAAACTCATTTTGAGTGGACTACGCGGGTGTGGCTGATATCTTTACAACAACTTTGTGGATCTGTTCCGGCAAGATCAACGGCATGTGTGCATCTTCGAGAAAGAAAATCGCAAACGGCCCACAAGATCTCGGTTTTCATGATTTTCGCGATAACGTAGTAAGGCACACCGGCTCGGCGGGGGCTGAGGCGGGAACGCTAACCGACGCGCTGTTTTTTTGCGCGTCCAGTTGACCGTGTTGGTAGGCAACTTTCAAGAGTTTCGTGGATAGCTTCGCGTACAATATCGGTAAGTTTCAATCCTTGACTGAACTGTTTCAAAGCCTCATTCATAAGGGTTTGATAATTTCCTCCGACCATCTCAGCTCGAACCTTGAAAGTGGCCAGCACGTCGTTATCCACTCGCATGGTAATGCGTGATTTGCCTCCGGTTTCTGCCTGAAGCTTTGCAAGATGAGGAG
>JBAQPK010000381.1:0-7023 GCA_049305715.1 Desulfuromonadaceae bacterium
GGGCACGTTACAGCCGAACCCCAGCAGCATCGGGATGAAGGACTTGCCGTGCAGGCCGATGGCATGCATGGCCCGGTCCATGACGAAGGCCGCCCTGGCCATGTAGCCGCTCCCCTCCAGGAAGGTGATGAAGAACATCATCGCAAAGATTACCGGCACGAAGACCAGTACGAACCCTACCCCGGCTATGATCCCGTCGTTGACCAGCGACACGGTCCAGTCCGGCGCGCCGATCCCCCCCAGTATTGCCGATGCCCATCTTTTGAAGGGGCCCTCGATCATGGCGCCGATCCATTCACCGAAGGGGGCGGAGAGGTCAAAGGTCAGCTTGAACAGCAGCCACATGGCGGCCATGAAGATCGGAATACCGAAGAATCGGTTCAGCACGAGCCGGTCGATCTTCTCCGTCATCTCCACGCCCCGCTGCTTCTGCTTCACGACAACTTCGCGGGCCAGACCCGCGGCATGGCCATACCGTGCATCGGCCATGAACGCCTCGATATCGTCGTCGTGCGCCCGTTTCAGATGCTCGAATGCTTCGCGGGGAAGAGCATCCTGCGGGATGTTGGCGTCCTTTTGGACCTGCCGGTCCCCTTCCAGCAGCCTGAGCAGCAGCCACCGCTCCGGATACTGTTCGCAGAGAGCCGGATAATCCTTGTGAATGCCGGCCGAAAGCAGCGTGAGCGCGGTATCGACATCCTCGCCGTAGTGGAGAATCCTGGGAGCGTGACCGGCCGGATCAGCCGCCGTTTCCAGGACTTTGTCCAGAAGGTCGTCCAGGCCGCTCTTCCTGGTGGCGGAGGTCGGCACCACCGTGATGCCCAGCATTTTTTCGATATCGCTGATATTGAAACGGTACCCCTTGGCCTCGGCCTCATCGGACATGTTGAGGGCCATTACCAGCGGTATCCCCAGCTCCAGAAGCTGCACCGTCAGGTACAGGTTGCGCTCCAGGTTGGTGGAGTCCACCACGTTCAGGATCACGTCCGGCTTCTCGTGAACCAGGTAGTCCCTGGCGATGATCTCTTCCTGGGTGTAGGGGGAGAGGGAATAGGTGCCGGGCAGGTCCACCAGCCTGATGGTGCGACCCTTGTGTTCAAAACGAGCCTCTTTCTTCTCGACGGTGACGCCCGCCCAGTTGCCCACATGGAGCCGGCTGCCGGCAATGGCGTTTATCAGGGTTGATTTGCCGGCATTGGGGTTGCCGGCAACTGCCACGACGAGCGGTTTCGGTTGCGTCATGGCGTCACCTCGATCTCTATACCGCGCGCCTCTTCCTTGCGCAGCGAAAGGCTGTATCCCTTGATGGACACCTCGATCGGGTTGCCAAGGGGAGCGACCTTTTCCACCTTCACCAATTCCCCGGGAAGAACACCCATATCCATAAGCCGCCGTCTGAGGGGGCCGATAGCCGAATCAAGCCTGGTGATGCGCCCCTGTTCTCCCGGTTTAAGCATTGACAAATTCATCTGCTACCTCCTGACCATTATTTTCATTGCCATGCGCCGGTCTATGGCGATCCGCGCATTATCCACCAGCAGCAGCAACAGATTGCCGTCGTTTTTCAGCATTTCCACCCGCGAGCCGGGCCGGAGTCCCATATCCTCGGCCCTGGTATCGGCTTTTTGTTTTTTACCATGATCATGGCCATGGCCGTCATCGTGACATCCGCCGCCGCATCCGCCGCACCGCCTGTTTTCGACGATTTCACACTGTTCACCGCTGCTTACCAATCCAAGTGCCATCATATGCATCTCCGTTTCAAATGTAACTGGTGTGCCATCACAAGCTGTAATCGGAAGAATAGGGGCGCCGTCCAGCCGCGCCCCGTTCCGTTGTATATCCTAGAAGCTGATCTGCGTACGGAGTGCAAGAGCCACGACGTTATCGGCAGTGCGAATCCCCGCCGGGTTAATCAGGTACTGTACGACCGGTGCGACTTCAATCTGATCGTTCACCTTGAACTTGTAGTAGGCTTCCGCCAGCTTCTCCTGGGAGTCTGCTACCGCGGCAACCGCCTGAATCTGGCCGTAGGCGAATCCGAGCACGTCATCCTTGCGGCCGGGGATGAGCCCGGCAAACTGCCCGCCCAGGCTCCATGCCGCTCTGGTCGCGTAAACATCCTTATCCCGCTGGCCATAACGGGCAAACAGGGTCAGTTTGCCAGTGACCTGCTGGTCGAGGCTGATTCCGAAGCCGTAGGCGTTCTTCCGTACCAGCTTGATTTCCGCATCGGGCAGAGCGCCGTCAATGCTTGCGTAAATCCGGTAGTTTCCTGCCAGTTCGCCCACCTTGATCTTGTAGCCCAGTTCGGCGATGCCGAAGCCGTGGTCGAAGATATCGGCGCTGTCGGAGCTGTCGTCGCTGTCGGCGTCGCCGCTCCCGTAACCGATCCCGAAGGTGAGCGGTTCTGCCAGTTTGGCCTCGATCCTGACTCCCGGTCCGTTAGCCGGGACGCCAAGGACTGCTGAATGGACGAAGGCTCCGGCAAGGAATTGGCCGTTTTCGTCGTTAGCCACGGCGTTCGAGTCGAAATAATTGGACATGTCGATCTTGCCTGCCGTCAATATCAGTCGATCGTTGAAGGCCGCATGCTCGACCCATGCCTCGCGGAACCGTACCCTGTCGCCGGTGGAGCCGGCCACCCCGTTCAGAGCGGAAAAGTTGGCGACGTGGGCGTCGATCCCGTCCCCGCCGGTCGATTCGACGTCGATCACCGCAATGGTGCTCTCGCCGACCTTGAAGTTGAAGACAAGGTCGCCGCGGCCGACCACATCGGCCCGGTCGTTAGGATCATTGCCGATCGACCCCTGCAGCACCCCCACCAGCCCGCCGCTCAGGGAGATGTTCTTGGTGAGTGCCGTGAATCTGGTACCCAACTCTTCGTAGCGCGACTGGAACGTACGGGTTCCTACCAGGAGCATCTCGCCGCGAAGCTCTTCCTTCAGGTCGTTGAGCACGACGAGGTCTTCCCTGTCAACCGCCCCGGCCCCCTTCTTGACCACGATTTCCGCCATCTTCTCGGTCAGCAGCTGTACGGCTGCAGCTACGTCAATCCTGCTGCAGTCGGCCTTTCCCGCCTTAAACTCCTCGGAAAAAATCCCCTCTACCTTGTACTTGTTCCCCAGCCGCAGGATCTTCTGGCAGTCCTTGTGTTTTACGGAAATTTTTTCCGGAAGGCCCGCCTCCCCGCTTGCCATCCCGTGAATCTGCCGATCTCCGTCCTCTACACTGACGTGATCCTCGTGATTGTGAGCAGCATGGGAAATATCGTTTTTCTTCCCGCCATCCTCATCGGTAATCGAAGGGTTGGCAAGGGCGGTGCCGGCGGTCAATGTCACCAGTGCCAATGTTACTGCTGTCTTCCATAGGGTTCGGGGTAATCTGATGGTACGCTTCATAGCCAAAATTCTCCTTTTGAGTTGTTTCCTGGCTGGCGGCGTCGGGAGAAGAAATACGCGGGGCTGGCTTGGATTTAAGTTTGTGATTTCTACTTTGTGAGAATCAGTTTGCCGTTACTCGTGATACGCAGCCGGTATTCTTTGCCGTCGTGCAGAATAATAATTTCACGAAGAGTACCGAACAGTTCCGCGGTGGTGATGGTTTTGGTCGTCATATCAGGCACCCTGCACGATACTGAAAATCCATATCAATTAACCGGCAAAAAAAATGGATGGGCGGGGTTGTGCAGTTCAAGCACCTCATGAGTACCCGCTGCCAGGACGGTACTCATCCTTTGGCGGCAGCAGCGAAACTGTTCGGCCAATCCAAGGCTCTGTTCCGGGTTGCCGTAGATCTTCCAGGGGCCCTGACAGGCAAAGGGGAGGTTGACCAGACCCATGAAGGCCGCCACGTCCTTGGCGGGATAGCCGATGAACAGGCCGATCTCGTGGGGAAAGGAATCATTCGCGCCGATGCGGCGGCACAGTTCCTCCAGCAGCGATACGCAGGAGGCATCGGCGGCGTAACCGGCCTTGTGCAGCAGGGTGCGGATCCCTCCATGGGAGAGGTGCTGATCAAGATGGTCACGGTTGTAACAGAGCAGAAGCAGCGCCCGTTCCCTTGTCTGCAGTACGATGAAGCCGAGGTCGTCAAGACGGGCGGCAAGCTCCTCGTGGTGGCGCTGCCAGAGTCCGTAGAGATTCCGTCCGCAGGGCCGGGTGCGGTTCACCAGGGAAATCAGGTTGGCCGGCTTGACCCCGGCCAGCACCTCGGAACACTCAAGCATCAGGTGCGCGGTCAGGCAGTCCAGCGGGTCGCTGAACCGTTCGAGGATGTGCGGCGAAAATGGACGGACGGGTGGTGAAACTTCTGCTGCCGTTTGATATGAATAAGCCATTCCACCCGCTCCCTTGAATTTGTAATTGATTCTCGTTATCAATACATGAGTACAGTGAGCGATGTCAACATTTTTTTTCGGGGGTGTATGTGAAGCGGCGAAAACAGATGGAAACCTGCGTGAGGAGGACACCTTCAGCCGGGAGCAGGCACAACAGTTGGCAGATGGCGGCTGCCCCGCTGTCAACCCTCCCCTGCCGGCCGGCGTACGGAGTCAACGGGCATGGGCCATTGACCGCGCCTCTCATTGTACTTCAAGCGCAGGTTCACTCAGGGCGGCCAGCTGTTCCCGCAGCTCCAGGATATGCTCGCCCCAGTAGCGGGTGGTGTTAAACCAGAAGAATGTATGCGGAAACAGCGGGTCCTTCCAGCGACGGGCCAGCCAGGCGCTGTAGTGCAACATGCGCAGCGTGCGGAGCGGCTCGATAAGACGTAGCTCGCGGGGGTCAAAATCATTGAACTCCCGATATCCCTCCAGCAGCGAATCCAGCTGGGCCAGCTGCCGGGGACGCTCCCCGGAAAACATCATCCAGAGGTCCTGCACGGCGGGCGCCATGCGGGCGTCGTCAAAATCGACGAAATGAGGGGCGTTGTCGCGCCAGAGAATATTGCCGGCATGGCAGTCGCCGTGGGTCCTGATGATGCGGACCGGACCAACCTCGGCCAGAATGCTGTCGATGGCCTCCAGCAGCTGGCCGGTCACGGCGCTGTAACTGGCGCGGTACTCATCGGGGATGAAGCGCTCTTCGATCAGGCGCACGCTGTTGGTGCCGAAACTCTGGCGGTCCAGGGTCGGGCGGTGAACAAACGGCCTGACCGCTCCAGTGCCGTGAATCCGGCCGAGCAGTCGCCCCAGTATTTTCAGATTGTCAAGATTGTCGAATTCCGGAGCATGCCCCCCCTGCCGCGGGTAAAGGGCAAAATGAAACCCGCCGTACTGCATCAGGCTTGTTCCGTCGGCATTTTTGAGGGGCGCGACGATCGGGAGCTCATGTTCGACAAGTTCGAAGCAAAAGCTGTGTTCTTCCAGAATCTGCCCTTCGCTCCAGCGGCCGGGGCGGTAGAATTTGGCGATCAGCGGCGGCGAATCTTCGATGCCGACCTGATAGACCCGGTTCTCATAGCTGTTGAGCGCAAATACGCGGCGGTCGCAGGTGAAACCCCTGCTTTCCACGGCGTCCATGACCACGTCGGGGGTAAGGCGCTGAAACGGATGGCTGCTCTCGGTCATGGTGTACGTCCTGTTGTGCGGCATGGTAGGTTCGATACGGATAGTATGGCCTCATTCTCCCGGCTGTGCTAGGTTAATGTCAGTTTGTATGATAGATTATGGAAGGTTGTCAAGGTTACCACCGCCCGGTTCCTCCCGGCGGATTAATTCATCAAGGAAAACGGAATCCGATCCCATGAGCAGTTTTACGCCTAACGGCCTGATAGTCGCCCATCACGGTATCTCGGTGGAGGTATTGTTTGAGAACGGCCAGCGCAGAATGGTGCGGGTCAAGCGCAACTCCGGGCACGTGGTCGGCGACAACGTCGTGGTTACGGGCGAGGTGCTGAAGCGGCTGCCGCGCAGAACCGAACTGCAGCGGCGTGATGCCCGGGGGGGGGTCCATCTGGTCGGCGCGAACCTGGATGTCCTCGGCATCGTCGTGGCGCCGCTGTCCCCGGGGGGGTTTATCGACCGGGCGATTGTCGCCGCGCAGTCGGCACAGCTGCAGCCGTTCCTGGTCGTCAACAAATGCGATCTCGACGGCACAGCGGAACTGCTGGAGGAGCTCAGGAGGGTGTATGGCGGTTCGGTGCCGATATTTCCGATCAGCGCCGCCACGCGGAGCGGCCTCGGCCCGCTGGAGGAATTCCTGAGTCAGGGGCATCGCGGCGCCTTTGTCGGCACGACCGGAGTCGGCAAGAGCTCCCTGCTCAACGCCCTCTGTCCGGACATCGATCTCAAGGTGGGAAGCCTCAGCGAGTACAAGGGCATGGGGCGGCACACCACGACTGTTTCGACGCTGCACTCCCTTGCGGGCGGCGGTGAGCTGGTGGACACCCCCGGTTTCCGCGATTTCGGGCTGGTTGATATAACGGTCGAAGAACTCGCCGAATACTTCCCCGGCTTTGAAGCGCACCGGGATGTCGCCTGCAAGTTCCGCAACTGCCGGCACCGTTCCGAACCGGGGTGTGCCGTGCTTACGCTGGTCGAAGAGGGGAGAATCCCGGCGGAGCGCTACGCGACCTACATGGAAATTCTCAAAGAGGTGGAAGGCCTTCAGGCGGCCGCCCGCAGCAGAGAGTGGAAAAACAACTAAACATCTAACCCCCCTCAATCCCCCCTTATCAAGGGGGAAGCATTAAAAGCACTCCCCTGATAAGGGCCCTCTGGGGCCTAAAGGGAGCGGGGTGGGTTGCCATCGCGAGAACCGTCATGATCAAAACCACTTATGTTATCGGCCACCGCAACCCGGACACCGACTCCATCGCCTCCGCGATCGGCTATGCCGCGCTGAAACAGCGGCAGGGGGACAGCAGCGTCATCCCCGCCATGGCCGGTGCGCCCAATCCCCAGACCCGTTATATCCTCGATCGCCTCGGGATTCCCGACCCGCTCTTTCTGGCGGATGTGCACCCCAAGGTACGCGACACCCTGAAGCGGCAGCCGGTGACGGTTCATCGGCACGCTTCAGC
>JBAQPK010000382.1:0-2800 GCA_049305715.1 Desulfuromonadaceae bacterium
CCGCATTACTGCAGGTGGAAACGCACACGCCTCCAGCACCTGGAACATCAGGTCAACCTTGTGTTTCAGGTGCTGGAAATAAACCATAATTCGCGCCGGCCTTGCGGCTCGACATCATGGCACCGGAAGGCGGTCGAACGCGGATCGATCTTGTGGAACTCCATAAATGCGGTCTCGCAGCCAATTGAGATGGTCAGTGCGAAGGCGACCTTCGACATGAGGATGCAACTCATCCCAGAGCCAGTCCAAACCGGCCTCAAGTAACACAATAGATGTCCTCCTATAGTTAACGTGTTCGCGTTGACTATGCCTTTTAGTTTAGGTAGGTTATGTGGGGAAAAAAGAGGACCAAATATGAATCCATCGACCAGACTTCTTATAACCATTGCCATTGTGTTCAGCACCTTTACGAATGCTACTCACGGGTCACAGACCTCATGCCCAGAGCATTTCACCGGCGGCACAGCACCCGAAATCGTCAATGAAAAGCTCGCCGTTATGACCCGCGAACTCTGCAACAGCGGCTACGGAACGCTTCACTCCGGCTTGACCCGCACTCCTCTCTACGCTGGGGAGCACCTCACTCGTGAGCATCTCATACAGGGCAAGGGGCTGAAGCGTCAAAGCCAATTCCACGCTGACGACCGCCTACCACACACCGAGCGCGCCGAGCTTAACGACTACGCCCGCAGTGGCTATGATCGGGGGCATCTCGCACCGAGCGGCGATATGTTCGATCTCCAGTCGCAGCACGAAACCTTCGCGCTGAGCAACATGATCCCACAGGAACCGTCCGTAAACCGGGGTGTCTGGGAACGGATCGAGTCCAAGGTCCGTCAAATAGCGAAAGCAAGGGGAGAGCTGTTCGTGGTGACTGGCCCACTCTACCAGGGGGCTGACCTGAAGCGGATCGGCAGCAGGGTCTTAGTGCCGACCGCCATATTCAAGGCGGTCTTCGAGCCGGCACGGAACGAGGCCGGCGCCTACGTCGTTGAGAACACCCCAGGTGCGGAACCACAGATCGTAAGCATCGCGAACCTAAACCGGTTGACCGGGCTGGATGTTTTCCCGACCGTCAGCAGCCAGGTCAAGAACCGGACAATGCAGCTACCGATCCCCAAACCACGCAAGGGCAAGGGTATTGAACTGCACGGAGGACGATATGACAAATGAGATGCATCCTTTCGCCGACGAAGAAGTTAGCCTCCAGATTGGCGACCTAACGGTCGAGAACCGACTTGATCGGGTGAGCCTCTACGGTAGTCTTGATCTGACCCTTGACAAGGCCGGTTTAGAGAATGCACGGCAGTTGCAGGCGCTGCTGGCCCTTACCGTGGCCGAAATGGAGAAGACCACCCTACCGGAGCGGATCGCAGTGCAAGAAACCGAAACAGTGAAGAACCCGTTTGCCTAAGATGACAGCCTCTGAAGCCATAGGCGTCGCACTGTCGCTGCGCATGATGGCCTTAAGCAAACTGGCACTGGAGCAGCACGGTGCGCGCTGCTCCCATCTAGATAGGCTATTACCTATCAGCGGCCATTCTTGGACCTGCTTGGCCGCCCTGCTGGATAGAATATAAACTCGTAGCAGTACCACGTTGCCGCCGGATCCTTGGCATCAATCCGTCTGGCCCTGCTGGATTGCGATGAAATCCGTTGCGACAGATCGTCCGCATAGTCAACTATGACGCAGTGGGTCAGTATCCTGGATGCGTTGCCCGCCGCATCCCATAGTCGCGCCACGAATCGGGATCCAGACGCCCGCCTAATCGACACCTGATCACGCCGCCAGCCGCGCTCCGTCAGGAAGTCGCCCACATCCAAGGTAACAGTCTCTTTATTCACGTAAACGCTCAGGTGCATGACAGTATTCGGCAACACGCTATAAGCTGTGTTTTCGCAGAAGACCAGCTTTTGGAATCCCGCAGGCGCTAATAAAGGTAACCACATGCTCCGCGACGCTTTGGCAGTCCCAACATTGATCATGGCTGCAATCGCCGGAGCTTCGATTGACAACATCCCTATTTCATCGACGACCGCGGCGCGCTCTTCGGCCGTAATGGCGAAGCAACATCGGGGAGATTGCTCTCGAATGCGTACTGCATCGTCATCAATGTCATCACCAGCCTGTCGGTAAGGCGCCAGCACCCAAGGTGAAGAACCCAGCAGTCTTTTTATCAGGTTGTCACGTCGACGTATCCATTTCTTGAGAGCCGCGTTAGCGGAGATACGATTTTGCGCAAAATATGAGGCTGGCAGCAGACTTGCGGCTTCACGCATGACAGAGGTCAGTCGCTTCTGGACACGGTCCAGTTGAGGTATAGTCTCAGCCCGCTCGATCAGGTCGTGAAGCGCTCCGGCGCGCTTAATTTGTTTATCCGCGAACGCCTGATCGTCCGGGGTGATTCCGACTACGGCCGCACTGAATCTCTGCAATTCACCTGTTATTTTGGTGCGCATCTCCTCAATCGTCATTGTCCCCCCTCATACTGATAGGTTTTAGCGTATCTATTCAAAATTCAGGCCGCCGCCACGGAACACAGCTCGTGATCAGCCGGGACCAGAGCCCCTTGGAGCGCTCAGCTTCAAGTTCTGCGGCCAGGCGTTTGCTCTCCACCCGTTCTGCCGCCAGCAGCATGGCCATCTCGTCACGCTCGCCGTCCCAGGTCAAGAGTTTCGCTGATACCTCTTCAAGCATCCTTGATTTCGCTTGCAGCTGAAGCAAGAGTCCGTCGTAATGCTCCGCTTCCACGACAAGCTTTGCTGGATGCTCCCGCCGAAGCCCTTCGCCGCGGTAGCG
>JBAQPK010000383.1:0-4748 GCA_049305715.1 Desulfuromonadaceae bacterium
AACTTGGCGTCACGGAACTAAGCAAACGCCTGAAACTTCATAAAAACAATGTCTTCAGGTTACTTGCAACACTCGAATCCCGCAGCTACATCGAACAGAACAAGGTGACCGAAAACTACCGGCTCGGCCTGAAAACTCTTGAACTCGGACAGACGTTCATCAAGCAGATGGGGTTGCTGAGACAGTCGAAACCGGTACTTGAGGCATTGGTTGCAAGCTGCAATGAGACGACCTATGTTTCAATTCTAAAAGACTTCAACATAGTGTATCTTGATGTTGTCGAGACTGCCATGACCGTCAGGGTCGTTCCGCGGGTAGGCTCAAGACTCCCGGCCTACTGCACAGCCGCCGGCAAGGTGCAGATAGCATACATGAGTGATGAGGAGCTTGAAGCATACCTCCCGTCCAAAGATCTGAAAAGCTATACTCCCAATACCATTACCGACCGTGATGCCTTGAAAAAGCAGCTTAAACTGATTGCTGAGCAAGGGTACGCTTATGACAACGAGGAACTGGACACCGGGGTCAAGTGTGTCAGTGCTCCGATTCGCGACTATACCCGCCGCATTATCGGTGCAGTCAGCATTTCCGGACCGGCAATGCGCTTCTCTGATGAACGCATTAAAAACGAGCTGATTCCGCTTGTACTGAAAGCAGGTGATGAAATTTCCGCCAAGCTCGGCTTCCAGAAATAATCAACATCTCACAGACATTCACAGGGCGGCTTTCGAGCCGCCTTTTTTGTGTAATCGAGAAGCACCCCCCATGTCAGGTACTGCGACAACACGTTATTTAAGGATGTAATCATGCTTATTTACAAGGTTATAGAAATCGGAACCGTCACGGAAGATGCGATCGAAGAGACGCTTAACAACTGGAGCTCCAGGGGATGGCATTTTGACGGGCTGCAGTTCGCCATGCGCGAATCGAGCAAACGCCCTTCCATGGCATTTGCCCTTTTCACACGGGAAACCGCTTGCAGGGATGAAAAACCATGAATCCTAAAGAAACCCTTTATCTGGTTGACGGATCCTCCTACATCTACCGGGCCTATTTTGCCATCCGCCATCTGTCGTCACCCAGCGGTTTTCCAACCAATGCCATTTACGGCTTCATCCAGATGCTGCTCAAGCTGCTCAAAGATTACAACCCGCAACATGTTGCCGTCGTTTTCGATGCCGGACGCACCACTTTCCGCACCGAAATGTACCCGGAGTACAAGGCCAACCGCGCCACTATGCCGGATGACCTGCGCGTCCAGATGGAACCGATCCGGGAAGTGGTGCGGGCATTCAACATACCGACGCTGGAACTGCAGGGATATGAGGCCGATGACATCATCGGCGCTCTTGCGGTACGTTTTGCCGATAGCGGCGGAAAGGTGGTGGTAGTTACCGGCGACAAAGACCTGATGCAGATTGTGACCGACCACGTCACCTTGCTGGATACCATGAAGGGGAAGGAGTCCGGCATCAATGAGGTGATTGAGCGATTCGGCGTCCCTCCCGAGCTGGTAATTGACATTTTGGGGTTGGCGGGAGATTCCTCTGACAACATCCCCGGTGTGCCGGGCATCGGTGAAAAAACCGCTACCAAGCTGATTCTGGAGTTCGGTTCACTTGAACAGTTGCTGGCGCGTGCCGACGAGGTCAAAGGTAAAAACGGCGAAAAGCTGCGGGAATTCCGTGAGCAGGCGCTGCTCTCACGGCGGCTGGCAACTATCGAGTGCAATGTCCCGCTGGAAGTAGATCTGGAGACGCTGACCGCTCGTGAGCCGGACCAGGAGGCTCTGAATACGTTTTTTAAAAAATTTGGGTTCACCACGTTGATTAAGGAGCTAACCGGCAAAGCGACCCTTTCTTCAGAAAAGTACCATACCGTTGTGACGGAGACAGAACTTGAAACTCTTGCAACGGCTCTGGAGCAGGCCGGTGAATTTGCCTTCGACCTGGAGACCACCAGTCTCGACCCGCGACAGGCGAAAATCGTCGGGCTTTCGTTCTCGTTCCGTGATCATGAGGCGTATTACGTGCCGGTCGGGCATGTCACAGCTGCCCCCCCCCCTATCACTCCCCCGCAGGAGGAGGGTTCTTTGTTCGCTTATCAAACAGGAGAAGAACGTAATCTCCTCTCTCCAACCGGGGGAGGAAACCGTGCTCCCAACCAAATCCCTTATGAGACTGTTCTCGACCGCTTCCGCCCTCTTCTGGAGAGCCCTGTCCTGCGCAAGGTCGGGCAGAATATCAAGTTCGACATGCAGGTGCTGTCCAACAATGGCGTCAATCTGGCCGGTGTATGGTTTGACACCATGCTCGCCTCCTATCTGCTCAATCCGTCACGGCAGGGTCACGGCCTTGACGCCCTGGCGCAGGAGCATCTGAATCACCGCATGATCAGTTTCAATGATGTAGCCGGGAGCGGCAAGGGGCAAATAAACTTTGCTGAAGTGGAACTGGACGCCGCCGCGCGCTATGCGGCAGAGGATGCTGACGCCACCTGGCTGCTGCGCCGAAAGTTTGAGCCGCTCCTTGCGGCGGGGGGGGATGACAAATTGTTCCACGAAGTCGAAATGCCGCTGGTAACGATCCTGGCGGGCATGGAGAATCATGGCGTGCTTCTGGACAGCACGCTCCTGAACGGTCTGTCTGAGGACTTTGCCGGACGAATGGGAGCACTTGAGGAACAGATTTTTTCACTTGCTGGTGAACGGTTCAACCTCAACTCTCCCAAGCAGCTGGGCGAGGTGCTTTTTGACCGGATGGGGTTGAAGAGCGGCAAAAAGAACAAGGGCAAAACCGGGTGGTCAACCGACAACGAGGTACTGACCGCACTGGCTGAAGAACAGGAAATTGTCCGCCTGATACTCGATTACCGATCTATTGCCAAGCTCAAATCCACCTATACCGATGCACTACCCCGCCTTGTCAGTCCACGCACCGGCCGGGTCCATACCTCATATAACCAGACCGTTACCAGCACCGGACGGCTTTCGTCTTCCGACCCGAACCTGCAGAACATCCCGATCCGGACCGAAGAGGGGCGCCGTATCCGCCATGCCTTTATCGCCCCGCCGGGACACGTCATCCTGTCTGCCGATTATTCCCAGATCGAACTGCGGGTACTGGCACATCTTTCGGGCGATACGGTTTTTTGCCACGCCTTCGCCAATGACGAAGACATCCACACCCGCACCGCTGCCGAGGTTTTCGGACTTTTCCCCGAAATGGTTACACCCGAGATGCGCCGTCAGGCCAAGACCATCAATTTCGGCATCATCTACGGTCAAGGCGCCTTCTCCCTTGCCAAGCAACTCGGCATTGCACGCAAAACCGCCGAAGATTTCATCAGCACGTATAAAGAGCGTCACCATGGCGCTATCGCATATCTCGACTCCTGCATCAGGGAAGCGGAAGAGCATGGTTCTGTCAGAACGATACTCAACCGCCGTCTTCCGATTCCAGACATCAAGAGCAGCAACGGCAACGTGCTGGCCTTTGCACGCCGCAACGCCATTAACTATCCGATCCAGGGATCGGCGGCCGACATCATCAAGTGCGCGATGATCCGGGTCGATGCCCGCATTCACCGGGAACAGCTGCAGAGCCGTCTGATTATGCAGGTACATGACGAACTGGTGTTCGAGGTGCCGGAACATGAGTTGGTGACGATGGAGCAGCTTGTGGAAGAGGAGATGGGGCATGCGGTGGAAGCAAGGGTGCCGCTCAAGGTGGATATCAGCTACGGAGCCAACTGGAGTGAAGCACACTGACCGCACGGGCAGGCGTGTAGAGCCGGGTTGGCATTGCAGGTCATGGGATTAACCTACCAAAGCGCGTATCGAAAATCCGGCGTTATTCTTCCGTACCCGTTCCTTCAGAAAATGAAAAATTCTGTCGGATAACGCTCATTGTCTCCCGTACCCGAGCGCCTTGAGATCAATCCTGCCATTTGCGTCATGGCAGTCACCGCATTTCAGTGCCTCGGCTTTCGGTGCGATCTGATGATTCACCGAAACCAGCATGGATCGCTGTTCAGCCTTCCACTTCCCGCTGTACGGCAGTTTTGCCTCTGCAGCCCCCTTGGCAGCCGCGGCTCCAGGATCTCCGGCGACCGCATACACTGAGGTTTTCAAGGGAAGCGGCATGCCGGTTGCGGCATCGACAATAATAGTGCAGTTAATTCGTTGCCACGGATAAATACGGGCCAGGCGGTCACGCTTTGATCGTAACGAGTTTTCCGCGCTGCTCGTGGTCCTGTTCCACCAGATATGTTCAGGCTTCAGACGACTTCCCTTTTTGGTGGCAGGTTCGAAAAGACCGCTCTTTTCGTTTTTTATCGGGGTGGTCCAGTCGATATGCGTCACCGCCAACGCATTTGCATGGCGGGCGATTGCCGGAACATGACAGGTCTGGCAGGCGATTTTATAGCAGTGCCTGTTCAACTGGGGACCGGCATCTCCCTTGTGCGGCTTTTCCGTGTGACAGTTCGTACAGCCAACCGTAACTTCCGTTAACTCCTGGAATTTGAGGTCGGCACCGCCGGCAATTTTATGTTTCTTGACGGTATGACACTCCGTACAGATCATCCCCATTGAAAAATGCACGTCATTTTCCCCACCGGCAATCCCACGCCAGAAATTCCCGTTGCCGGTCGCGTCATGACAGCGAAGACACATCTCAGCTGAAGGTTTTTGCGCCTGACGGGCAACTTTAAGAACATCTACACCCTTTGCCGGAGCAATCCTGAAC
>JBAQPK010000384.1:0-1726 GCA_049305715.1 Desulfuromonadaceae bacterium
TTATGTGCAGAAAGCACGTTTAGAAAGAGTAATGCAGCCTGAAAGAAATTGCAAGATTTTACCCCTTACTGCTTGCATCGCCCGTAAAATATGGTATGTTTACCATTAAATTTAAACAAGCATTAGATTTTACTTGTCCACACAGGACACAAACGGTAGTAATACCGCACTATTCTACTTGGAGGCATGTGTATGAGAAAAAAAATGATCTGTACACTGGCAGCGGCATTGATTGTTTCGACAACCGCGGCTTTTGGGGCGATTGAGGAGGGGAGTTTCTCTGTGACCCCGTTGGTCGGCGGCTATGTTTTTGATGGCGGCAAGTCTCTTGATCCGACACTGATAGTAGGAGTCCGGGGGGGATACAACTTCACCAAAACCTTCGGCGTAGAGGCCGTGTATGATTACGCCATTCCCACAGATGACAAATTCGGACCTTTGACAGACATTTCCTTTCACCGTTTCGGCGCCCAGGCGCTCTACCATTTCTTTCCGGATAACGCTTTTGTTCCGTATCTGGCCGCCGGCTACTCCGGAATAAAATACGAAGGCAACCGTATTGACACCACTACTCATGGCGCATTCGATTACGGGATAGGCGCCAAGTATTTTTTGACTGATAACATTGCCGTTCGGGGCGACGTCCGCCACATTCATTACAAACAGAACTTCTCTACCTCCTACTACTCTGTTCCTGCAAAATACAATGATCTTGAATTTACACTGGGAGCATATTTTCAGTTCGGCGGCACTGAACCGGTAGCAAAAGCCGTCGAACCAACGCCTCCCCCGGAGCCTGTCAAGACGGTTGCTGCACCTGCCCCTGTCCCGCCTGCTGATTCGGATAATGACGGAGTAATAGACTCTCTCGACAAATGCCCCAATACACCGGCAGGGGTAGCGGTTGACGGCAGCGGCTGTCCGGCTGACAGCGATAAAGACGGAGTAGCGGACTATCTCGACAAGTGCCAGGGAACACCGGCAGGGGTCGCGGTTGACGGCAGCGGCTGCCCGGTTGACACCGACAAGGATGGAGTAGCGGACTATCTCGACAAGTGCCCGGAAACACCGGCAGGCGCCGCGGTTGACGGCAACGGCTGTCCGGTTGACACCGATAAGGACGGCGTAGCGGACTATCTTGACAAATGTCCTGAAACACCCGTGGGTGTAACTGTTGATGCGAAGGGATGTCCTCTGGAAGCCGCCAAGCGGTTCTGCGACAAGCCGGCTGTTATCGCTATTACATTTGATACCAACAAGGCAGTCGTCAAGCCTGAATATTACAAGGAACTTGACACTGTTGGCAATTTCCTGAAAGAGTTTCCCAATTCAAAAGGGACCATTGACGGGCATACCGACTCCACCGGGAGCAAAGCCGCAAACATGAAACTGTCCCAGAAGCGTGCTGAAAACGTACGGGGCTACATTATCGATAAATTCGGCATCGATGGCAGCCGTATTACTGCCAAGGGGTTCGGACCAACCAAGCCGGTTGCATCCAACAAATCGGCTTCCGGCAAGGCTAAAAACCGCCGCATAGAAGCGGTTTTCAGCTGCGAATAAACAGAACAGAGCGATTGTAACAAACAAAAACAGGGGCCCTTCCGAAAATCGGAAGGGCCCCTGTTTTTCTCGTCTTTGGCTATCTAAACGCATAGCAAACCGCTGAAGGCAAGGACTTTTCGAATAAACCCGGCTTCGTGTCTGCACCCTTATTCACAACGAA
>JBAQPK010000385.1:0-4188 GCA_049305715.1 Desulfuromonadaceae bacterium
GCGGCCAGCAGTGCCGAGGCGGCCGAAAAACTGCAGAAGAGCGCCTTTGACCTTGCGGTTCTGGATATCAAGCTGAAAAATGAAAGCGGCATCGAACTGCTACAGAAACTGGTCAAGGAGCGTCATGATATGCCGGTGATCCTCTGTTCGGCCTTTTCCTGCTACAAGGACGATTTTTCGGCCTGGCTGGCTGACGGCTATGTGGTCAAGTCGGGTGACCTGACCGAGTTGAAACAGGAAATTGCCCGGGTTCTGGCCAAGAAGGCGCAGAAGACCAAAGCAGGACTGTAGGGGCGCCTCTTTTCGCCCTGGCGGCGTGAGCCTTCGACATCCTTGCCGGGAAAAAAGACGCCCTTGAAACACATGCAATCCATCTATTTTATGTCACAAGGAGTGATCCCATGAAAGCTGTCATCATGGCAGGGGGCTTCGGCACCCGCATCCAGCCGCTTACCGCAAGCATACCCAAACCGATGATACCGCTCTTCAACCGCCCGATCATGCTTCATATCGTCGAGTTGCTGAAGAAGTACGAGATAACCGAGCTCGTCATGCTGCTCTATCACCAGCCTTTTTATATCAAAAACTTCTTTCGCGACGGCTCCGATTTCGGCGTCAAGATCACCTATGTCACCCCGATTGCCGACATGGGGACGGCCGGAGCGGTCAAGGCGGCGGAAAAGTATCTGGATGAGCGTTTCCTGGTGATCAGCGGCGATCTCCTGACGGATTTCAATCTGAAAAAGATCGTCGATTTTCATGCCGACCACAAGGCAAAAGCCACGATTACGCTGACATCCGTCAAGGATCCGCTTCAGTTCGGCGTCGTGATCACTGACAAGGAGAAGCGTATTACCCAGTTTCTGGAAAAACCGGGGTGGGGCGAGGTCATCTCCGACACCATCAATACCGGAATCTATGTGCTGGAACCGGAGATACTCGCATACATCCCCGAGGGGGAAAATTTCGATTTTTCGCAGGACCTGTTTCCGCTCATGCTGAAAAAGAACGACGCCCTGTTCGGGGTGACCGCCAAGGGATATTGGCGTGATATCGGCAACACCGATTCCTATCGCGAAGCGTACCATGACATTTTCAAAGGCCGGGTGAACCTGAAGATAGACGAACAGAAGCAGGACTTTGTCGGCAAGGATCTGCGGATCGGCGCTGATGTCAAGCTGGAGCATGCCGCCGGTCTTGAGGGTACGGTCGTGATCGGCGACAACAGCCAGGTCCTGGGTGATGTGCGCATCAAGGATTCGGTGATCGGCAGCAACTGTACGATTGAAGCGGGAGTCAGGCTCAACCGCTGCATTATCTGGGACAACTCCTATGTCAAGAAGGGGGCGAAAATCACGGACAGCGTGGTCTGTTCCAACGTCCGCATCGGCCAGGGAACGATCCTTGAGGAGGGGGTCATCGTTGCCGACGAGACATCGATTGGTGACGAAGCGGTTATCAAGGCCGATGTCAAGATCTGGCCCAAAAAGACCATTGAGGCCGGCGCCACCGTCACCTCCAATATGATATGGGGCGAAAAATGGAAAAAGGCGCTTTTCGAGGGGGCACTCATCAAGGGGCTCTCAAATGTGGAGCTTACTCCTGAATTTTGCGCCAAGCTCGGCTGCGCCTACGGCACGTCGCTTCCCAAGGGGAGCTTCGTGCTGAGTGCCCGCGATTCCAATCCATCATCCCGGATGCTCAAGCGCTGTTTCGTGGGGGGGCTGCTTTCGGCCGGCGTCAATGTGCGAGACATGAAGATGACATCGCTGCCGCTGGTTCGCTATAAACTGAAGACATACGGCGAGGTCGGCGGAGTGCATTTCCGTCAGGCACAGGATGATCCCGCACAAATGGAGATCGTTTTTCTGGACGGTGACGGTCTCGATTTTTCCAGCAACATGGGGAAGAACGTGGAGCGCACCTTTTTCAAGGAAAATTTCCGGCGTGCACACCATACCGAGCCGGGAGTTATCACCGATATAAACAATGTCGCGGATTTTTACCGTGAAGGCTTTTTGCGAGCGCTCGATCGGGAACTGCTCAAAAAGTCCGCCTTCACGGTGGTTGTGGACTTCAGTTTTTCAACTGCCAGCCAGATTCTGCCGCAACTGTTGAATGAGCTCGGCTTCTCGGTAGTCGCTCTTAATGCGTATGTGGATGAAGGGCGCGGTGTCCAGACCAAGGGAAAAGAGCATGCCTTGAGCCAGCTTTCGGCAATTGTCTTGTCGCTCGGGGCGCAGGCCGGGTTCTGGCTTGACCCTTCCGCGGAAGCGATTACCATGGTCGATGAAACCGGCCGGATTTACACCGGCATCGAGCTGCTGTCTCTGGCCGTGGCGCTGCTGATGAAGACCGGCCAGAAAGGTACGATTGCGGTGCCGGTGCAGACCCCCTCAACGATTGAACAGATGGCCGGGCAGAAGGGGTGCCAGGTGATCCGTACCAAGAGTTCTGATCGCGCCATGCTGGAGGCCTCCACCTCTTCGGAGATTGTCCTGACCGGCACTCCGGATGGACGCTTCGCTTTCCCCCGCTTTCAGTCCTCCTTTGACGGCATGTTTGCCATAGCGAGGCTGATGGAGCTGAGCGCAGCCAGTGGAATAGCCCTGTCACAGGCGCTTCTGGATGTTCCGTCCACGTCGTTTCTTCAGGCCAGCCTCCCCTGCCCTTGGGAAATGAAGGGAGGGATCATGCGTAAGATGAGCGAGGACAGCCTTGAAGATGAGGCCAGTTTCATCGATGGCATCAAAGTGCATTTCGGTGCGGAATGGGTGCTGGTGCTTCCCGACCAGTATCTGCCGGTGATCCATATCGTGGCCGAGGCCATGGACCTGAAGTCGGCCCAGAAGCTGCTCGGTACATACGAAAAGAAGATTATGGCGTGGAAGAAGGAGATGGTGTAACCGCTTATGCCGCATCCTCTCGACGTGGTCATCGTATGGCATATGCATCAGCCATATTACAAAGATCCGCTCAAAAATGAATACGCCCTCCCCTGGACCTATCTGCACGGCATCAAGGATTATTTTGACATGCCCGCCATCGTCGAAGATACGCCCGGTGCGAAGGCGGTCTTCAATCTGGTGCCGTCGCTGATCGAACAGCTGCTGGAGTACGCCTCCGGGACCGCGGTCGATCCGTTTCTTGAAAAAGGGAAAGCCGCCCCGTCGGAATTGAGTCAGGATGACCGAATTTTTCTCCTGGAGAACTTTTTTTCGGCCAACCGGCAAAATATGATCGAGCCTTCCCGGCGCTATCTGGAGCTGCTCTGCATGGCCGGCGAAGGGAAACCGGGGATTGCGGCTGAGCGGGTCAAGCTTTTCAGCGAGCAGGACCTGCTCGACCTGCAGGTCTGGTTCTTTCTGGCCTGGACCGGTGAGGCGGCACGCCGCCGTTATCCCGTCTTTGCCGGTCTGGTCGCCAAGGGTGAAAATTTTACCGCAGCCGATAAGGACCTGCTCTTTTCCACCCAGCGGGAACTGTTACAGGCTATTATACCCCTGTACCGGCGCCTCCGCGATGAGGGGAGAATTGAGCTGTCGGTGACACCTTATTATCACCCGATCATGCCGCTGCTGTGCGATATCAGGGTGGCCCGTACTGCCATGCCCCATGTCACCCTTCCCGCCGCCGTCTTCCGGCATCCGGAGGATGCCCGCGCCCAGATTCGTCGCGGTATCAGCTATTTTCGCGAAATATTCGGCTTCACTCCGACCGGAATGTGGCCTTCGGAGGGCTCCGTCAGCAACGAAACGCTGGCGATCATCGCCGCCAGCGGCATTCGCTGGATTGGCACCGATGAGGAAATCCTCGAAAAAAGCATGGATGGCGGCCTCGGTCACGGTAAGGAGCGGCTGTACCGGCCCTGGCGCTACAGCTGCAGCGCGGGCGAGGTTGGCGCGTTTTTCCGCGATCACCAGCTTTCCGACCTGATCGGCTTTACCTATTCGCAGTGGGAGGCGGGGCGTGCCGTGGCCGACCTGTGCGGACGCCTGAACGCCATCAAGTCCCGTCTGGGGGGGGCTGGCCGTGTCGTTCCGATTATTCTGGATGGCGAGAATGCCTGGGAATACTATCCGGATAACGCCTATGATTTTCTACAGGGAATGTATCGGGGCATTGCCGGGTCAGCGGCGCTTCGCCTGACTACCTGCAGCGAGGTGTTGAAAGAGACCCGCTTCGACG
>JBAQPK010000386.1:0-7542 GCA_049305715.1 Desulfuromonadaceae bacterium
GGGCAGATCGGGGATGCGCGGATTGCCTCCCACCGCAACGAGAAAACGTTCTGAGCGGTAGGAGCGCCGGTCGCACTCAACGGTGCGGGGATCGGTGAAACGGGCGGTCCCCCTCACCAGTTCCAGCCCCTTCATGCTGCCGAGAACATCGAGGTAGCGCTCCTGGCGGAGCCCGGCTACCACCGCTTCCCGATGCGTGAAAAGCCGCTCCGCATCGACGGCACTGTCGTCATCCCCGCTCTTGAGGCCAATCCTGCTCCCCAGACGGGCTTCATGTCTGAAAAGGGCGGCATGAATAAGCGTCTTGCTCGGTATGCAGCCCCAGTTGATGCAGGTCCCCCCCAAGACACTCTTCTCGAACATCAGAACCCGCGCTCCGTAGCCTGTGGCGCGAAGCGCTGCGGCAAAAGCGGTTGAGCCGGAACCGAGTATTATCAGGTCATATATGGAACTCATGTCTGCTCACTCCGATTCTGCCCGTCTGATGACGAGAGACGCACTATTGCGCACCATGGAAGGGACACCGGCTTCGGTACTCTTCTTATCGGCCGGCTGCCCGGCAGATCATCAATCAACCGGGTTACCCTTCGTCTCGACATCAAAAATTTCCATCAGCGTTTCAGGAGTATAGGCACAGACGTTTGTCCGGAGGCCCGTTTTACCTTTGTGGGCCCATTCGACCCTGTCGCCGTTTGTGTCATGCAGCAGCGTCACCCGTGAACCGCCGACACGCTTGACCTCGTTCCACATGTCATCCATGGTCAGCAGGTCAATGCCGCCGAATTCCTCGCTCACGCCGACATTTTCCAGAAAGCGGTCAATCAGATCAAAATCAAGAAAATCCTCCTCTTTTCTCCAGCACTTGACGAAGCAGTACTTTTCACCCGGCCGATCTTTAATGGTCTTGATGATATCATGGGCTCTCATGGCTCACCTCCATTGCCTGCCGGTTACACCGCAGGCCGCTCTGTTTGCTCCTCCACGCTTTTATTATACTCTTCAAAATTGAATCAGGTGTAACCAATTATCGGCTCATACGCCGCAATGAAGCGTGCGCGGGGGCGGCTTGTACCCCACTTATATGCTCAAGTTTGTTTGCCCGGCAGCTTTAAAAATGATATTATTACACTATAAACGGAGAGGTGAAATGTCTGAAGTTGCTGTTCAGACGTTGAAAGGAGAGCGCAATGAACATTCTCGAATGCACCATAAAGATGAAGCAGGAGACGCGGGCGCATTATGAAAGCCTTGCCGAATCAGTTGCTGATAAGGAACTGAAGCGGCTGTTTTCACTGCTGGCGTCGGCAGAAGATGAGCATATAGAGAAGCTGAGGGCGTTGAGCGGCACGATGAATGCCGACGACACCTCGGCCTTCACTCCGCTGGATGAAAGCGTCTGCGTGTTCAGTCCGCATATTGATCCACGGCATCTGGCTGAAGCGTTGCGGAATGATCCGGATGCGTACCGGCACGTCGTACAGGAGGAAGAGGAAACGATTGAGTTCTTTGACCAGCTGAAAAGCCAGGCCGACAGTGAACAGATGAAGAAGGTTTGCCAGGCATTGGCCGATAAGGAACGGGAACACCTGACGATGCTTGAAAATATTTATTTCTTTGTCGAGGAGCCCAGAACGTATCTGGAGTGGGGTGAGTTCAGCAACATGAAGGGACTCTAGGAGCGGAAACGGGTCTTTTCCGGGTGGATGCGTGTCCGTATTTCGATCCCGCCGTCATACTCATGGAGCAGCGACGGGCTGTCCGGGTGATGCTTCCGGCAGTTGCTCTCAATCATCCCTTCATTGAAGGTGGCATAACAGTAGGCGCAGCGGAAACGGCAGCTGTTGTACATCCCCATGTCAACCGATTCGGCACACCTGCAGGCGTCACGCTGGTTCCTGTCCTTCCGTGAAGAAACGGCGGCGCCGAACAGTTCCCGGATCAGGGCGCCGTCAATGCAGGCGCCATGCTCGATGCCGATGTCTGCCAGCTCGATTTCCTCGCTGCAGGTGAATATCCGCAGCGAGTGGCGGTCGGCTATCCCCCTGAATCCCAGGGCGACCTTCTCAAGCGCACCCCTCCGCTCCGGCGCGGTGATATCCTCCAGCGTGATGCCGGTCCCGGCCAGCGCCCTGTTCAAACGCCCCTTTCCCTTGCCGTAAAAATCGCAGAAGCTGAACAGCAGCCGGCGGGTGGCGCCCGTCAAGCTGTCGGCGATCATCTCCGCCCGCTCCAGATGCCATGAAACAGGCGATACGCTGGAGAGGATGACCGGATCGTAGCGCCACACGACCCGCTCCGGTCCGATGCGCCCGGCCAGTTCGAGCATGGTTTCGATGCGCTCCGGCAGCGGCGGGATGTTCGGTTCGAAGATCGTGTCGTAGGGATTGAGGGTGAACTGGAAGTAGTAGTGCAGTCCCCGCCTGTCCAGCTCATGCAAGTGCTGCATGAGCGGCTGCGGGTTCTTGGTCCAGAAGCAGATGGCGTCCACATCTTCCGGTTTAAGGCTGAAGCCGGTGACCTGCCTGCTGTTGAAGGGGTTGACCCGGTAGAAATATCCCTCCCGCACCCGCTTCATGAACCAGTCGGCATAGAAGGCCGGTATGTCGGTGCGCCTGCTGGCGGAAATGATCATAGTACATCCGAAAAATAAACAACCTGTGAGGTAGGGGCGCTGCTTGCTGCGTCCCTGCCATCTATGCCATGTCACCGGAATCAGGGGCCGGAACTTCGATCTTTCCGACCAGACGGGTAAAAAAATCGGGGACGCCGGTTTCGAAGGTCAGCCGCCTGCCGCTGACCGGGTGGGTGAAGGAGAGCGATCGGGCATGCAGCGCCAGGGTGTTGTAGGGGTCGTTTCCCTTGCCGTATTTCCTGTCCCCCACGACCGGATGTCCCTTTTCCGAGAGGTGCACCCGTATCTGGTGCTTGCGGCCGGTGAGCAGGTGGATTTCCAGCAGGGTGAACCCCTTGGTCTCTTTCAGGACCGTATACTCCGTATGGGACAATTTGCCGGCTGCCGGGTCGGGGGTGGAATAGACCGTAAAGGCGCTGTTTTCGGCCAGATAACTGCTGATTGTCCCGGTTTTCGGTGCAAGGGAACCATACACGACCGTAAGGTAGCGCTTGTCGGTTTCCTGCCAGTGTTCCTGCAGGAAGTTCTTAGCCGCCTCGCTCTTGGCAAAGATCAGGATGCCGGAGGTCTCACGGTCCAGACGATGAACGATGTAGACCCGGTTACGGGAGCGGGGGTCCCCCTTGCGGACATACTCGTTGAGTATGGTGTGGGCCGTTCTCGTCTTGTCCCGGTCGGTACCCATCGTCAGCAGACCGCACGGCTTTTCAACGACGATGATCTCCTTGTCTTCATAGAGAACCGGAAGACCTTTGGGCTGATATTTTGCTGGCGGGCGCTTGGACGTTTGCATGCATTTTTTCTCGAATAATAATTGTTTTTCAGGTTGCGTGGGGGAATCATTTACACTACCATGTCCGGGCCCTGATAAACAGGATAAGTATAGTAACGAAGTTGTTATCTGCAAAAATAGCGCAGAAAACAACCTCTGACTAACTGAATTTCAGCCTGCCATACGTTACACTGTGCTTCCGATTATTCCGCGACCATCTCCTGCCGGAACACCTGCATCAGAAAATAAATAATTGCATGAAGGAGTACATGACAATGGGTGATCAACTTCAAGCAACGCCGATCTCTGGACGGCATCGCGCCTTACATGCCCTGATGGCCCCTTTTGGCGGCTGGGATATGCCGATCCAGTACGAGGGTATTATCGCCGAACACGGCTGGTGCCGCACCCAGGCCGCGCTCTTTGATATCTGCCATATGGGGGAGTTCCTCTTTCAGGGGGATTTCGATGCCAGCGGCCTTGAAGATGTTTTTACCTTCTCGGTGAAAACGATTCCGGTTGGCAGATCCCGCTACGGCTTCCTGCTCAACGAGCGGGGGGGAATCATCGATGACCTGATCGTTTTTCGCCTGGCCGATGACAAGGTCATGATCGTAGTCAACGCCGCCACGGCCCCCAAGGATTTTGCCGCTATCAAGGGGCGGCTAAAGGGGGGCGACTTTACCGATATTACCGCTGCTACCGGAAAGCTGGACCTTCAGGGACCGCTTTCCCGCTACGTCATGGTCGAGCTCTTCGGGGAAGAGGTCGCCACGATCCCTTATTTCAAATTCATTACCATCAATATCCTCGGCGTCCCGGCGATTGTCAGCCGCACCGGCTATACCGGCGAACTGGGGTATGAAATCTTCATCCCGTCGGAAAAGGTCTGCGAGCTATGGGACCTGTTCCTGCAGGACGAGCGGGTCAAGCCGGCCGGTCTGGGCGCGCGTGATGTGCTGCGCCTTGAGGTCGGATATTCGCTCTACGGCAGCGATATCGACGAGGAGACCACGCCGCTGGAGGCGGATCTGGAGGGGTTCGTCAACTTCGAGAAGGCCTTTGTCGGCAGGGAGGCGCTGCTGCGCCTGAAGGAGCAGGGTGTCCCCCGGAAGAAGGTGGCCTTCGAGGTCGCGGGGCGCCGTTCGCCGCGCCATCATTACGAGATATGCTTTGAAGGGGAGACAGTCGGCTCCGTCACCAGCGGCGTCTTCTCGCCGATGCTCGGTGCAGGCATCGGCATAGGCTTTGTCACGCCGGAACTGACGTCCATCGGTACGCCGCTGACGATCCGCCACGAGCGGGTCAGCATGGAGGCGACCGTCTGCGAACTGCCGTTCTTCAGGGACGGGTCACTGCGGTCGTAGTCAGAAGGCACATAACGCCCCCTGTCCCCCTCTTAACTTAAGAGGGGGAACGCATTTGCCAACGTAGGCGGCGAACTCATTGATATTTGCCGTAGCGTCCCTCCCCTTAATTAAGGGGAGGACAGGTGGGGTTAAGACTTTTATATTAAGTAGCTAACGAGCTTGATTTTATTTATTTACATCAATAAAGGAGGAACAAACGATGAGCATCTATTTCACCAAAGAGCATGAGTGGGTCAAGGTTAAAGAGGGGATCGGCGCGGTCGGCATCAGCGAGCATGCAGCCCATGAGCTGGGTGACATCACCTTCGTGGAGCTGCCCAAAACCGGTGCCGTTGTCAAGCAGTTCGGCATTCTGGGGAGTATCGAGTCGGTCAAGGCTGCCAGCGATATCTTTGCCCCGCTTTCCGGCAAGGTCATCAAGGTGAACGAAGCGCTGGAAGTGGCCCCCGAGATCGTCAACGAGAGCGCCGAGGATGCCGGCTGGATGGCATGGGTCGAGATCGCCGACGAGTCGGAGCTGAAGAACCTGATGACGCAGGAGCAGTATAACGACTACCTCAAAACCCTGTAGGAGTGCATCCATGAACGACAGCCACTACTGTCCCCACACGCCGGAGGAGATAGCGGAGATGCTCTCCGCGATCGGCGTTGCCGGCGTTGAAGAGCTCTTTGCTCCGATCCCTGCCGCACTGCGCGCCTCAACCTTCAATCTTCCCCCCGGCATGTCCGAGTTCGAGACATACGGCAGGATGCAGGCAATTGCCGGAGAAAACAGCCAGGGAATGACCAATTTTATCGGCGGCGGATTCTACGACCATATCATTCCTTCCGTCGTGGATCATCTCTCCGGACGCGCCGAGTTCTACACCGCCTATACCCCTTACCAGCCGGAATGTTCACAGGGGACTTTGCAGGCGCTGTTCGAATACCAGACCGCGATCTGCCGCCTGACCGGACTGGATGTCTCCAACGCATCGCTCTATGACGGCGGCACCGCCTGCGCCGAGGCCGCGATGATGGCGCTGCGCGTGACCGGCCGCACCAAAATCGTCGTTGACGGCTGCGTCTCCCCCTTTTCCCGGGAAGTTCTGAAGACCTATCTCTTCAACCAGGATGTGGAGATAATAGAGCTTGCGCCGCTGAACGGCCTGCTCAACCGCACTGAACTGGCCGCCCTGCTTGACGACAGCGTGGCCGCCGTGCTGGTGCAGAACCCCAACTTCTTCGGCAGCATCGAGGATTTCACGGCTCTGGCGGATCAGGTTCACGGCGTCGGAGCACTTTTGATCGGTTCGGTCTACCCGATTGCGCTCGGCGTACTGAAGTCCCCCGGCGAGGCCGGGATGGATATCGCCGTGGGTGACGGCCAGAGTCTGGGCAACCCGCTCTCCTTCGGCGGCCCCTCCTTCGGCTTCATCGCCGCCAAAAAGAGCCTGATCCGCAACATGCCGGGACGCATCATCGGCGAGACCGTTGACCGCAACGGCAAACGCGGCTATGTGCTGACGCTGCAGGCCCGTGAACAGCACATCAAGCGCCACAAGGCCACCTCGAATATCTGCAGCAATCAGGGACTCTATGCCCTGCGCGGCCTGATCTTCCTCTCCTCCGTCGGGAAGGAGGGGCTTGCCGAGCTGGCCCGCCTGAACCGCGACAAGGCCGAGTACGCCAAGGCGCAGTTGAGCAAGATTCCAGGAGTAACCGTGCTGCAGTCGGCCGTCACCTTTAACGAGTTCACCCTCCTCCTGCCGAAAAACGCCGACCGCGTGGTGGAAGTGCTGCTTGGGCAGGGCATTGCCGCCGGCGTGCCGCTGGGACAGTATTACGACGGATTGGAGAACGGTCTGGTCGTGACGGTGACCGAGAAGCGGAGCAGGAAGGAAATCGACCTGTTTGTCAAGAAGCTGGAGGTGGCGCTATGCAACTGATCTACGAACAATCCGTTCCCGGCCGCCGCGGCATCAAGCTGCCGGCATCCGATGTCCCGGCCTCTTCCGCCCTGCCTGCCGCCCTGCTTCGCGCGGAGTCCGCCCGATTGGCCGAGGTTTCCGAACTCGACCTGGTGCGGCATTTCACCAACCTCTCCCGCCGCAACTTCTCGGTGGACACCAACTTCTATCCGCTCGGTTCCTGCACGATGAAGTACAACGCCAAGGTGCTGGAAAATTCGGCCGCCCTGTTCGCGCCGTTCCACCCGATGACGGCGCTGCTGCCGGGGGGCGCGGAACTCTGCCAGGGTACGCTCGGGATGCTGTACGACCTGGGCGGGATGCTTGCCGAAATTACCGGCATGGACGAGGTCACCACCCAGCCGCTGGCCGGCGCCCATGGCGAGATGACCGGCATCATGCTGATCGCCGCCTACCATGCGGCCAAAGGGAACAAGGCGAAGAAGAAATACGTGGTCGTCCCCGACTCGTCCCACGGCACCAACCCCGCTTCGGCGGCGATCGCCGGGTACGAGATCATCACCGTGCCGACCGCGCCCTACGGCGACATGGACCTGGAGCTGTTCAAGGCGGCGATGACCGACGAGGTGGCGGCGGTCATGATGACCTGCCCCAACACCCTCGGCCTGTTCAATCCCCACATCAAGGAGATCAGCGACATCGCCCACAGTCACGATGCGCTGATGTACTACGACGGAGCCAACCTGAACGCGATCATGGGGAAGGTCAAGCCGGGAGATGTCGGCTTCGACGTGATCCATGTCAACCTGCACAAGACGTTCGGCACCCCCCACGGCGGCGGCGGTCCCGGTTCCGGGC
>JBAQPK010000387.1:0-1717 GCA_049305715.1 Desulfuromonadaceae bacterium
GAGTCCGTCAGCTCCTAACTGGGCGATGTAAAAGCGTATGCTAAGACCGGGCGCCGCCGCCGGATCCAAAGGCAGGCCGTTTTCATCAAGAAGTTTAAAGGTAACCACCGGCGGGCTGTTGAGAGTGACGCCGGTAATCTCCGCCTGCAAATTATTATCCGGGCTGACAGCTCCCGTCGTAACGGTAGAGTTAGATATGGGTTGCCCCTCTTTGTTGCTGCTGCTGCATCCTCCTAAAAGGGCAACCGAGATGAGCAAAGATAGCGCAAAGCTGAATGAAATATATCTACGCATGGAACTCCCTCCTTTTTTCATATTTTCGCTAATAATTATCATGACATTTCACACAGCTTCGCCCGCCGCTTTTGCTTTTGAAGTTGTCTTGCACGGCATTCCAGTCCCGCGGATGGGGATTCACTTTCAGACCCGTACGGCCGCTGTGACAGGTAAGGCAGACATCTCCCTGGTCGTGGCAGGTCTGGCAGGCGCGCAAATTCCGCCGCGCCTCAATGGCATGGTCGCCCGCCCACTTGTGACTGGGCAGGAGACCGCCGGGATGACAATTCTGGCACTGGGCCGTCGTAAAATTACTGTGATTAGGACCGATGCTGGAAAGCGGACGATCCCGAAACTGCCGGCGGTGCGACTGGAATTGACGGTCTTCGTTCTTGAACCGGGCATGGCAGGAAGTGCAGTACTTCTGATCGTGGCAGCGGTTGCAACTCTGGGGGCTGCTCTTGGCCTGCAAGGGGTGGAGCTCGAGGAAATCATTCCGATGGCTGCGCGGCATGTAGTCGCGCCGGTAATTACGCGAGGACAACTGGGCATCGATCCCGCCGCCGGTATGGCAATCCAGACACCAGGCCTGCTGATGGCACTCGTGACAGTTGCTTGCCCCCCGCGCCGCCGGCAGACGATGACTCTTGAGCCAGGTGGCGTCATGATTGGGCGCAATCCCTTGGCCGGCATGGCAGTCATTGCATTCGGAAATTTTCATGGCGCCATAATCTTTGTGAGCTTCTTTCTGAGCGAGCGCCTGTGTAATGGAGAGCACGGACAGGGCCGTGAGCAGGGATAAAAATAAGAAGATAAATAATATTTTCTTCACAGGTAGCACCCCCTTCTAAAAATCGTAATCAAAGACGAAACGTCCCTGCCAGTTGCTGTCGTAGGTTTTATTGACACTGTTTTCAACCTGCAAGGACGCCGTCATGCTTTTAGTCAACTTGTACTTGGCGCCCAGCCAGGCATTCTTCGCCGTTTCCTCGCCGGTCATATTGTCCCGCTGATAAACGTCATAGGCAACCCCCGCGGCCAAACGCAATTCCTTGCTCGCGTCGAAGTTCACATCGATGGCGCCGCCGTTCAGGTCGCCCCCGTAACCGCTCCTGCGGTCATAAGTGATGTCCATGATCAGGGTCTCAAGGGGGCGCAAGGTGCAGCCCAAGATATACACGTCGCCTCCGCCCCCGTCATCGCCGAAGTCCTGCCGCGTATAGCCGGCATTAACGGCCAGCTTTTCATTAACGCTGTAGTCGGCCCGGAAGATAGCTTCCTTATATTGGTTGACGGCAAAGACTGAATAAATGGAAGTCGTATCAAAGGTAGGATAGCTTTGGTAGTACTCACCGGTGAAGGAAAGATTGGCCAAGGGGAAGACCTTGATTCCGCCCAAGAGATCGGTGAAAACCTCGCTCACCATATCGTAACGGGCATT
>JBAQPK010000388.1:0-1783 GCA_049305715.1 Desulfuromonadaceae bacterium
GGGCCGCTCCGCTCGCCTATAGTGATGGTTTGCGCTCCCATCTCCTTCAACTCGGCAACCAGGTGAATCAGGGTGTCGTTGTGAGTGGCAGCTGGAAATGGGTCAGCGGTGTTGAAATTGGGTTTCAGGAGCACCCGTTTTCCACGTATTGGATTTACCCCAAGGAGTTTGATCGATCTTTTTATGCCGGCAGCACGGTCCGCCGTCTTGACCAGGGCAACCCTGGTTCTTCCCCGCTCCCTGGGTGGTGCGGGTATCGGCATCTCTCCGGCCAGCCCTTCGCCGGCCATCATGGTAATTGCCCCGCCCGCCATAACTTTCATGAAATCCCGTCGGTTCATGCGTCCTCACCTCTTTACGGCAAACTTGCCTGCTGTCCGGTTTTCACTGAGTAGTTTGCCACTTTTTCCGGCATATTCTCCCGGCAGAACCGCTCTCAGGGCTCGTGTTTTCATTATCCGCTCCTTTCCGGGCCCTTATCAGGCTTGCCGCAACGATGACGCCAGAAATGGGCATAGATCACCAGATTGATCACCAGTGCTGACAATCCAAACAGCAATTGTGCGTAACGGGTAAGGCCGAGTGGATAAAGGAGCGGTTCCAGGTGTCGCCCGATAAAGGTTCCGCCGTAAACGGCTCTTCCCCCCATCCGCCGGAGATAATTTTCCAGATAGGTAAGCGGACATATCCATCCGCCCAGCTCTATCAGCGCTCCCCAAAGTGCGGCAGGCAGGTGCAACCATGCCATGCGTCGCCAGCGGAGCACCGCCACCCCGCCGAAGAGGACAAAGAGAACAAATAAGGCATGGATTAGGACCACCATGTCAGCCGATAGATGGTATATCATTCCAAGGCTCCGAAATTTTCAGACCAGGCGTCACCCGGAGGCAGGGTAATTCCCCCATGGCGTTATATATGATTCGAGGAGACGCCGGAGAAGTTCAGCAGCGCTGCTCTTTCGCAGCGTTTGGCCCCGAGTATGCGAGTATGAATCAGATTTTACTACGGAGGGGTGGCATTGCAAGTCAGCGAGTGTCGGCCACTTGACTTTACACCTTTCAATAGTAGCCTTTAACACATGGATTTATCCTGACCCTTTTGAAGGAGGTCAACTACTATGCCGATCTATGAGTATCGATGTGAAGAGTGCAGCCATAATTTTTCAGTCAAGATGAGCATGGCGGAACATGGGGAGAAATCCGTGGAATGTCCCGCTTGCAAGGGGAAGAGGATTCTTCCGTGCTATACCGTATTTTTTCCAAAGACGAGCAAGAAGAGTTGATTCATGCAGACAGCAAGGTTATTACCATTCAGTTCAGAGGGAGCTGTTGATCTTCGAATTATCCAGGCAGAGGGGGGACAGGCAATGATCGAGATTATCAATAAAGATTTCCTGAATGTGAAAGTTGATGAACATGTCCTTGACAGTATGATCGCTTCAAACAGGCTGATCGCCTTTCATCGCTCTAATGAGTGGGTGGTTATCGGCAGGGATGCTGTCCGTGAGTTCCATACGTACTATCTTGGTGAAGAGCGCCGAAGAATTGTCTACGGAACTGATTTTTGTATGAAATAATTTATTGCTTCTATCCCGCCCATACCACCCTGCCTGGGCCTGTTAAAAGTTTGTGTTTATGGCCAAAACCGCTTGATATACCAAATCGCAGGAGGATGCTGTGGGAAGATCAATGCAAGAATTATTGATATTCAATGCTCTCATGAAACATACGAGCGATTCTATAGTTGTTAAAGAATATTTTGCCAATGATAAAGGAGGCTACAC
>JBAQPK010000389.1:0-1775 GCA_049305715.1 Desulfuromonadaceae bacterium
CACCAGAACGAAGTGCCCCCATGCAGGTCATGACAGGAGCATTCGGATACAGCTTGCTGCCGCCGATTACCAGAACATGTCCAAACATACCTTTGTATGCATCATGGGGACGCGGCGCGTTCATTCGGGTAATTTCAGGCAACGCAATCAACTCCACGGCCTCGTCGCTTTCCAACGGCTCAATCAGCTCGTTCGGCAAACCGATATCAACGACCTCCAAATGTCCCAACCGTTCCTGAGCAGAGGGAGCAAGAAAACCTTTTTTAGGTCGGGAGAATGTAACCGTTGAGTCTGCCTGTATAGCTTCGCCCGGACATTCGCCGGTATCTGAGTTCATTCCGGAAGGAATGTCAACGGAACATACGCGGCATCGCGAACGTACTCCGTTAATCCAGCGAATCGCAGCCTCAATCACATCCTGCGGCTTACCTCTCAGTCCAATACCGAGCAGTCCGTCAATGATGACGGCATTGCGCGGAAAAACCCGAATATCCATCCATACATTTTCAGTCCAGCTTTCAAGTGTCGCCAACACTCTGAACGGGACACCCGCAGTATGCAGATCGCTCCACGCAGTCTTGGCATACCCCTTCAGCACTGCAGGCAGACATGTCATCAGCACCGTGACCCGGAACCCGTCTTCATGAAGACATCGTGCGGCAATCATGGCATCTCCGCCATTGTTTCCATGTCCGGCGACCACCACAATATTCTTGGTCTCACTGACCCGTGCCAAATAGGAAACCAAACGGGCAACGATGGCTCCCGCACGGCACATCAACAGATACCCATCAATGCCGCGTTCTTCGACTGCCCGCCGTTCAGCGGTGCGCAGTGCTTGTCCAGAAATCCATTTCACGTCTGCAACCCTTTCAGAAAAGCAACCAATCCATCCATTCCCGCGGCAATTTCATCACGGCAACGCCTGTAATCGTTAATCCCGAAACCAATCGGGTCCGCCACATCACCGCCCCCCCCAGGAATAAATGATCTCATTAAAAAAGTTTTTTCGAATGACGCAGGCTGAATTTTCGCTATGGCATCGGCATGTGCACGGGTCATGGCAACAATAACCCGAACATCCCGCACCTGTTCCGAGGTCAGAAAATGGCTTCTGTGATTCGAAAGGTCAAGCCCCAGCTCCGCGACCGCTTTTGCAGACTCTGTTGAGGCCCGCATTCCCTCTCCAGCACAAATCCCGGCTGATGCGACCCGCCACCCCGGCAGCTCCGCCAATCGTTTACGAAGAAGAACCTCCGCCATCGGGCTACGGCAGGTGTTTCCGGTACAGACAAACAGTACTGTTTTTGACTGTGCCATAGACCGGACTTTCAGTTGTCGAATATAAAAACTATCTCATTCGGCCGAATCCGATTGTTCTGCCGGGCAATAATCTCAACAAAATCAGGATCCGTAAGGAACCGTTGCTGTCTGCTCCGCAAAGCTGCAACCTCGACCCCCTTGTAGAGTATTTCTTTTCCGAGCAGAATCCGCTGCTCTTCCAACATGCGCCATTGAGCATATTTCGGATAAAAGAAGAAATACCCAACGCCACCAACCGCAGCAAATAAAGCCGCAATCACACTTATCCGTATTATTTTAAAAAAAAGTTTCAACGCCGCGAGGTTCCTGCCGATAAAAAACGATACATTAGATATACTCTTTTTTCAGCAAAAAGTCAACTTAAAAAACCACTTTTTAACGCTTTTATAAAAAACCAGCTTTTTCGGCTCAAATCGCCTCCTCAGTTTAAAAAAATAACACCGTCATTTCAG
>JBAQPK010000390.1:0-6643 GCA_049305715.1 Desulfuromonadaceae bacterium
GTGCAGCAGCAGGGCGTAAAACAGCCAGAGAATAGAGGTCCATAACTCTTTCGGCGTCCAGAGCCAGTACGTTCCCCAGGCATAGTACCCCCAGATTCCGCCCGAAATCATTGAAACGGAAAAAAACGTCCACCCTACCAGCGCAGTTTTATAAAACAGCTCAAGGAACCCCCGGATGCCGGTACGCAGGTAGCCGGCACACGCAATGCCCCCGACGGCAAAAAGAGCATACGCGAAAAACGCCACGACAACGTGCAGCTCGAACCAGAGTGTGTCAAGAATCTGCGGCAGCGGCATATTGAGGGGTTTAAACAGAAGCGCGGCTGCGGTTATACAGCCCGCTGACATTCCTGCCGCGACCGTGAACCAGCGCCTGCCCCGCACAACCGGATAAAATGAGGCCAGCAGCCCCATAAGCGCCAGAGACATGCCGAAGAAGAGCAGCGTATCATGGGGGCCGAGCAGCGGCAGACGGCCGAGCAGAAAACCGCGACTGAAGAGGTAAAACAGCTGGGCGGCAAGAGCAGCCGCCAGCCCCGTGCGCCAGAACGATCCGAACGTCAGGCACGCAACGGCAAACCAGAGCAGAAGCGGTATTTGAGGAGATATATACATATTATTCTCAGCCCTGGCGGAAATATTCATTTGTTGCCCGCCGCTTTTGTAGCAAAAGAAATGTAGTATGTCACCAATACTCTCAACAATTCATAAACAATCTGCACCAAAATAAAATAATTTGCGATATAGTGTCGGCCGTTTACGACTCGAAAACGGGGGGGCGGCATGTCATTCAACGGTGACCTTGAACATTTTCCGCTGGTAGATATCATTCAACTGCTGCACATGACCAGTAAAACCGGCATCTTGTATTTAAAAAGTCCCAAGGGGGAGAGTCAGCTCGTTTTTCACGACGGTTTTTTTGTCAGCGCGAACCATCTTGATAACAGCGTCCGCATCGGCAAGGTACTGGTTGACATGAAGGCCATTACCGGTGAAACGCTCCAACAGGCACTGGCGGAGCAGAAGGAGGCCGGCAAGAACCGCAAGCCGCTGATTGCCACCCTGATCGAAAAGGGGACGATCGACAAGGATACCGCCTTCAAGGGGCTTGAAACGCTGATTGAGATGACCATTGTTGAAGTTTTGACCTGGTCATCCGGCACATTTTCTCTTGATGTCTCGAATGTAACTGTTTCTGATGAATACCGCTATTTTCCGGAAAAACTGCAGCAGGATATCCTGCTGAACGCGCAGGGAGTTCTGATGGATTCACTGCGCATTTATGACGAGAAAATGCGTGATGGAACACTGAGCGAGATCTTCTTTACCGAGGATAACAACAGAGACACGACTGCTGCTCCCGCATCCGGCTCCGGGACGGTTGATATAACGGCGGACCTGCTCGGTCTTGATGCACTCGACACCATTACCCGAAAGATTCCGGATGTTTTTATCGGCCTGAAAGACCATGATCCGGCCGGTGAACACCGACAATTCGTTACCCGCGCGCTTCCGGAAACGACTATCGATCAGCAGGAGCAGCTGGTCTCTTTTCTTACCACCGTTTCCGCTCCGGCCGCATCTGATTCCAAGCCGCCGGTTACCGCAATTATCCTGCTGACCCAGGATGAACTGATGTCCCATACGATAAACACGGTCTGCAAACACGAGAATCTGTTTGTTTTCGCTTCGGACGAAGAGGCCGGACTGGACATTGTCATCGAACAGTCGCTTACCAGAGACCTTCATCCGGTTCTGGTTATTGACATCCCCCATGATAACGATGGCATACGGACAGTGGAACTCGTGCGCCGGATGGTTTCAGCTTACCCGCACATTTCAATCCTGATCACCGCATGCAGTCATACCTGGCATGATATCTGTATGGACGCCCTGGAAGCCGGAGCCCGGTCTATCATTCCCCGCCCCTGCATACGCTGTCATGAAGATTCTTACGTACCCCGGATAATCGCGTTTCTTTCCGGAATCGGTCCGTTCCTGAAAACGATTCAGCCAAGACCACCCGCTGAAGTCGGCCACCAGTTTATCACAGCTCTCAAGCAGCTGGACTCACTGTCCGAACCACCGGAAATTGCGCTCGGAATGCTCCAGTTTGCCGCACTCCAGTTTGAACGGGCTTTGACATTTGTCGTCGCAAAATCTGAATTGATTGCAGAAAAATCGATCGGTGTTACCGCGGCTAAATCGAACGGACCAACTGCACCGCTCCTGTTCAGAATCCCGCTGGCGAAGCATTCGATACTGCAGGAGGTCGTTGAAACAGGGCGACTCTATTACGGCCAGAGGAAAGATGAGACTTTGACAAGCCTCCTGTACAAGGAAATCGGAGCGCCACACAGTCCGAAAATTATTGCCGTTCCGCTGATCAGCCGGGGCAAAGTCATCGCCGTAACCTATGCGGATTTTGGCGCCAGACCGGTTTCTCCGCCTCAGATCAATCTGATTGAAGCACTGGCAGGGCACGCCGGATCGATACTCGATAATGCCCTGTACCGGAAGAGCATTGAAAAAACGTCGTGATATAGTGTCTTTTTAACCATTTACATTATCAGCGGGGGGTATGATGGATAGCAACATTCTGCACCAGATTCTCGAAATTGCATTTCAAAAGAATGTTTCAGACCTGCACTTTGAGGTGGATAACCCACCTTTTTTCAGAGGACGGGGCCAATTGGTTCGCGCCAAGATGCCGAATCTGACCCCGTCGGACACCCGGTTTATCGCCGAAACGGTTCTGGCTCACAATGGCCGCACCGTGGCTGACGATCTTAAAGAGTGTGACGCCTCCTACTCCCTGCCATCCGGAGGTCGTTTCAGAGTCAGTATTTTCCGCCAGAAAGGTCATTATGGCATCGTCATGAGGGTGATTCCACCGGTCATCGGGACTTTTGAAGACCTGAATCTTCCGCAGGTGCTGGAAGAAATTATTCAGGTTCCCAACGGTCTGATTCTGGTGACCGGCCCGACCGGCAACGGCAAGTCAACGTCGCTTGCTTCCATGCTGAATTACCTCAACAGTAACTTTAGCTATAACATCATAACCATCGAAGATCCGATAGAATTTTTATTTTCGTCACAAAAGAGCTGCATTATCCAACGTGAAATCGGTACCGACACCGACAGTTTCGCTTCGGCCCTGAAAGCTGCGCTCAGAATGGACCCCGATGTCATAATGGTCGGTGAAATGCGCGACAAGGAGACCATCGATTCCTGCATCAAAGCGGCTGAAACCGGTCATCTGGTGCTCTCGACCCTGCACACCCAGGGGGCCGTTTCAACAATCAACAGGATAATCGGACACTTCCCACCCGAGTCCCAGGAAATAATGCGTCACCGTCTGGCCGATATTCTCGTTGCCACGGTTTCAATCCGGCTGATCAAGGATAAATCGGGTGAACGCATACTTCCGGTGGTCGAGATCATGCGGGCAACGACAACAATCCAGGCCTGTATTCGCGAAGGACGCCTCGATGAAATTGAACAGCATATTGAAAAAGGTGCTTCACAGTATAAGATGCAAACGCTCGATATGCACCTTCTGCAGCTCTATCGCCAGGATCTGATTACCCTGCAGGACGCCCAGCGCCTTACACATTCGATGGACTTCGAGCGCAAGCTGATGTTCGACAACTAGGTCCAATTCCAAATCAGGGCCCCTCTCTCTATCTCTCTCCCTGAGGGAGAGAGCATTCTGTTTCCCTCTCCCCCAGGGAGAGGGTGGCCAAAGGCCGGGTGAGGGCCTTGATTTCATCCCTGATTTGAAATTGGATTAACCAGGAACCACTACCGACACCATGGAAAAAATCCTTATCATCGACGACGAAGCCTTTATCCGGGAAAATGTTTCGCGGATTTTATCGGAAGAAGGGTATCAGGTCTGTCAGGCTGCCAACACGAGAGAAGCGAGCGAACAGGTCGCTTCCGGTGAAATCGATCTGGCTCTGCTGGATCTTAACCTCGGGCCCGAAAACGGCATTGACGTCCTTAAAATTCTGAAAGAACTTGACCCTGAGCTGCTGGTAATCATCATTACCGGATTCGGATCGGTTGAAAGCGCCGTGGATGCCCTTAAAATGGGCGCTTTCCATTACATGAAAAAACCGTTCAAAGCCGATGCCCTGAGGGTAATTGTCAAGCTTGCGCTCCAAACCCAGACCCTGAAGCGCGAAGTTCGCAACCTGAAACGCGCCGACAGCTGCCTGCCGGGGCGCTCGCCGATGATCGGCAGGAGCAAACCCTTTCAGGAGGTAATTGACCAGGTCCGTGAAATCGCCCGCATTCCCTCAACCGTTCTGATTACCGGCGAGTCCGGCACCGGCAAGGAGTTGATCGCCCGGGCCATTCACGATCTTTCCGATCGCAAGGACGCCGCCTTCGTCGCGATAAACTGCGCTTCAATCCCCGCCGCACTGCTGGAGAGCGAACTGTTCGGCCACGAGAAGGGTTCATTTACCAGTGCCACCGCGCGAAAAACCGGGCTGTTCGAGGAGGCGCACCACGGCACGGTTTTTCTCGATGAAATCGGCGAGATGGATCTGGCCATGCAGGCCAAGCTGCTCCGGGTGCTGCAGGAACGGACAATCCGCCGTGTTGGCGGGATCAAGGATATCAACATCGATGTCAGGATCATCGCGGCAACCAACCGCAACCTGATGGATAAAATATCAACCGGTTCTTTTCGCGAAGACCTCTACTACCGCATCAATGTGTTTCCGATTCATATCCCGCCGCTCCGCGATCGCAAGGAAGACATCGGCCTCATCGCCTCATACTTCCTTGATACCTTCAGCCGCTCCTTTGGTCGCGATTTCAAGGCGCTGTCACCGGAAGCGACCCGGTTGATGGAGGAATACCGCTGGCCGGGCAATATCCGCGAACTGAGAAATGTCATTGAACGCATCTGTATCATGAACTACGGCCCGTCTCTCCTGCCGGAGCATCTTCCCCAGGAAATTCGCGGGGGCACTCCGGCCGGCGCTTCAATATCTGCCCAACGTCCGGCTCAGACGGCACAATTACCCGAGGATACCGGTTTGGATGAGGCTGTGATGAACTTTGAAAAGAACATCATCAGTCAGGCCCTGGAAAAGACACGGGGTAATGTTCTGCAGACCGCATCAGTACTGAAAATTCCCCGCGGCACGCTCCGCTATAAAATGGATAAATACGGATTATAAAAAATGGCAGATAAACATGATATCAAACCCGGACAATCGCTTGAACTGCTGAAAGAGCTGCACATCCTTACCCGTGACGGCAAGCTGAACCAGGACAGCAGGCGCAAACTCAAGCAGGTCAACCATCTGTATCAATTCATCGAGCCGTTATTGAAAGAGGTTCACCGGGATCACGAAGGCATTACTCTGGTCGATCATGGCGCGGGAAAATCGTACCTCGGGTTTATTCTGTACGATCTGTTCTTCAAAAATATGGGGGGCAGTTCCCGCATCTTCGGCATTGAAACCCGTGACGAACTTGTCGAGAAATCACGTCTCCTCGCCGATAAACTCCACTTTCCCGGCATGACGTTTTTGAATCTTTCCGTTGCCGAGTCGATCCACTCCGATAAGCTTCCGGCAACGGTGGATGTCGTAACCGCGCTGCACGCCTGCAATACCGCTACCGACGACGCGATCCTTTTTGCCCTCAGGAAAAATGCCCGCTTTATTGTGCTGGTTCCCTGCTGCCAGGCAGAAGTAGCCGCCGTTCTGCGCAAAAACAAGGCTGCCGATCTTGCTTCGAACAGCCTGACCGAAATGTGGCGGCACCCGATCCACACCCGTGAATTCGGCAGCATGGTCACCAACGTCCTGCGCTGTCTGCAGCTGGAGGCGCACGGCTATCAGGTCAACGTTACCGAACTGGTCGGCTGGGAACATTCCATGAAAAACGAGTTGATCATCGCCAGCTACAAGGACCTGCCGCGCCGCCGGCCGGCGGAACGGCTGAATGAACTGCTGAATTCGCTGGGACTTTCCGAAATGAGCCACCGTTTTTTTACTTCGTAGCTTTGTCGTTCTGCTCTACCCCTCAGCACTACCCCGCAAACTATTCCCCATTTTCGCCAAAGTGGCAGATTACCGCCACCGCTACTGGCAGGTTTTAGCCACTTCAACCTGCACATTTAGAGACATTCCAGCCGTATATCTTAAAATAGAACGATATATTGGCCTGTTACAGTGTCCGCTAAAGTTGGCACTGCCGTTGCACTAATTAAAACAACATCTCATAGTGCTGTCTGCAACACACCGCTATACGTACCACCAATCCAAAAGGAGGAATTCCGTATGAAACTCAACCGTTGTCTCAAAACCCTGGTTATCGCAGCTGCTGCCCTGTCGCTGCCGCTGGCCGCTCAAGCCGCACCAATCGTAATCAAGTTCAGCCATGTCGTTGCCCAGCACACCCCCAAAGGCCAGGCAGCCGATTACTTCAAAAAAATTGCCGAAGAGCGCACCAAGGGTCGGGTAAAAATAGAAGTATACCCGAACAGCCAGCTCTACAAGGACAAGGAAGAGATGGAAGCGCTGCAGATGGGATCCGTTCAGATGCTAGCCCCCTCGCTGGCGAAATTCGGTCCACTCGGCCTGAAAGAGTTTGAGGTCTTCGACCTGCCGTTCAT
>JBAQPK010000391.1:0-7990 GCA_049305715.1 Desulfuromonadaceae bacterium
GTGCTGGACGTCAAGAAACTCGGCAAACTCTTTTTCAAACTTCTCGGCGAAACGACCGGTGGTGAGCCAGAAGTCCAGGGAGGAATCAATCAGGTTGGTTATCTCTGCTTCGTCAAACACCCGTCCGGCGTAGGGTATGCGATCACCCGCTGTGAATACCTTTGTCTGGCCATGTGCGTGCCGATAGTAGGCGATAGCGGCCTCGATGGCCTGTTTGCGTAGTTTGTTTTCGAGTTCGTTGTCCACAGCTACTCCTGTATTGAGATTTTTCATAGGTTTCAATCTGCTCCAAACAGCACCTTCGCAGGTCACCGGAAGAACTGTAGACCGTTAGCCGGCCCGAAGTTCCACCCTTCGGCATACTCGGCACCTGACTCATACAGTCGTTGGGCAAGGGTCAGATAGACCACACCTTCCATGGCACATTTCCAGATTTCCAGAGATCTTCAAGATAGTTCTTGTCCCGCAGGGTATCCATCGGCTGCCAGAAACCGGAATGCTTGTAGGAGACTAGCTGCTTGTCCCGCGCAAGGCCTTCCAAAGGTTCTTTTTCAAAAATTGTAGCATCGCCGGATATGTAGTTCAAGACTTCAGGTTCCAATACAAAAAAGCCGCCGTTGATCCAGGCTCCGTCTCCCTTGGGCTTTTCCTGAAAACCATGGACAAGGTTTTTGCTGTCCAGATCCAAAGATCCAAATCGTCCTGCAGGCTGAATTGATGTTACCGTAGCAAGCTTGCCATGGGCTTTGTGATAAGCCACAAGGTCGGCAATATTTACATCAGCGACACCATCACCATATGTCAGCAGAAACGGTTCATTACCAATGTATTCCTGAACCCGTTTAACTCGGCCGCCCGTCATGGTTTCAGTGCCGGTATTGACGAGTGTTACTTTCCAGGGTTCAGCTGAATGATGGTGAACCATGCGTTCATTACTATTATTAAAGTCAAAAGTTACATCTGATTCATGGAGGAAATAATGGGCGAAGTATTCCTTGATGCAATACCCCTTATACCCGAGACAAATGATGAAGTCGTTAAATCCATAACTGGAATAGATCTTCATGATATGCCAAAGAATTGGCCGCTCGCCGATTTCAATCATAGGCTTAGGCTTGAGATGGGACTCTTCACTGATGCGCGTGCCAAACCCGCCAGCAAGAATTACGACTTTCATTTTAATTCTCCTCTTCCCGGAACCATGTTAATTCAGGTTTTGTCTTGGTTTACAAAAGTCGGGATGTTTTGCCATCAAATCAATGCTCCGTGCTTACCGCTACACTATAACCATGAGTTTTCAGCAGTGCATGACGTTGTGCCTCTACCAAATCGTTCGCGACCATTTCGGCACACATTTCCTGAGCCGTGATTTCCGGAACCCAACCGAGCTTTTGTTTGGCTTTGCCAGGATCGCCCAGCAGGGTTTCAACCTCGGAAGGGCGGAAGTAACGGGGGTCGATGCGTACCATGATATCACCCGCTTTCACCGCAGGGGCCTTATTCCCGTCAACGGATACAACCGTGGCAATTTCGTCTACGCCATGACCTTCGAATTTCAGGGTTATTCCCAATTCTGCCGCTGCCCAGGTGATGAACTGGCGCACGGTGTACTGGACACCGGTGGCAATAACGAAGTCTTCCGGCTGGTCCTGCTGCAGCATCAACCACTGCATCTTGACGTAATCCTTTGCATGCCCCCAGTCACGCAGGGAATCGATGTTGCCCATGTACAAGCACTCTTCCAAGCCTTGTGAAATATTGGCGAGGCCGCGCGTTATCTTGCGGGTGACAAAAGTTTCGCCGCGCCGGGGAGATTCGTGGTTGAACAGGATCCCGTTGCAGGCATACATGCCATACGCTTCACGGTAGTTGACCGTAATCCAGTAGGCATACAGCTTGGCAACGGCATAGGGTGAGCGGGGATAAAAGGGGGTGGTTTCTTTTTGGGGGGTTTCCTGAACCAGGCCGTACAGTTCGGAGGTTGATGCCTGATAGAAACGGGTCTTTTTATCAAGGCCCAACAAGCGAATGGCTTCAAGCATGCGCAGTGTGCCGACACCATCCGCCTCGACGGTATATTCCGGTGATTCGAAGCTGACCGCTACATGGGACTGGGCACCCAGATTATAGACTTCATCAGGCTGAACTTCCTGCATGATGCGGGTCAAATTCGACGAGTCGGTCAAGTCACCGTAATGAAGCTTGAAATGAGCGTCTTTTATATGCGGATCCTGATAGATGTGGTCAACCCGTTGGGTATTGAACAACGAAGCCCGGCGTTTGATGCCATGAACCTCGTAGCCTTTCTCCAATAGCAATTCCGCCAGGTACGATCCATCCTGACCGGTGATGCCGGTGATGAGTGCCTTTTTCATGTGGTTTGAAACTCCTTGGTAATGTTTTCAATATCTTCATAGATGGCGGGCGAGTGCAGCAACATCTCCTCTTGTCTCTTCATTCGGCCGCAAAAACGGTCCGGGGGCATCCGTGAAAGCCTGCTTCCCGGCGGGACAGGCACCCTATGGCCTTCCTTCTCTGTAACCATCTGCTACTCAAAACACTCCGCCTGTTTTAAAACCAGTCCTTCCACGTCCTTTTTTGCCAGGACCGGATTTCCATCCATCGGCCATTCAATTGCAATATCCGGATCATTCCAGATAATGCACCGCTCATGCTCCGGATACCAATAATCGGTTGTTTTGTAGAGAAACTCCGCCACATCCGACAACACGAGAAAACCGTGGGCGAACCCTTCCGGAACCCACATCATTCGCTTGTTTTCCGCAGACAGCACCTCGCCCACCCATTTCCCGAAAGTAGGGGAGCCTTTCCTGATATCCACGGCAACATCAAAAACTTCTCCCGCCGATACCCGGACCAGCTTACCTTGAGGGTGCTGAATCTGATAGTGCAGTCCACGCAGCACATTCTTCACCGAACGCGAATGATTGTCCTGGACAAAGTCCCGCTTCAAACCGGTTGCCTGCTCGAACACCCGGCTATTGAAGCTCTCGAAAAAGAACCCCCGCTCATCGCCGAACACCTTGGGCTCAAAAAGTACTACATCCAGGATACTTAACTTGGTTGCCTGCATATAACTACACTCTCTGGTTACATCTAATAGACCGAAAGGTTTTAAGTTTCCGCAGCTCTACGAAAACATTTTTTGGTCCGGATGTTTTATCTCCCCAGCAAGGGGCTCATGACCTGATAGGTCAGGTAGGCTACCAGTGCCGAAGCGGGAATGGTAAGAACCCAGGCCACGAGAATCCGTTTAGCGACATTCCAGTTGACGGCGGTCAGGCGCTTGGAAAGCCCGACACCCAGGATGGTCGATGTTATGACATGAGTCGTACTGGTCGGCATACCGAAGGCCGAGGCCCCCAGGATAACCCCGGCCGAAGCGGTTTCCACGCAGAAGCCGTGTACCGGCTGCAGCTTGACAAAGTCGCGGCCGACCGTCTTGATGATCCGCCATCCCCCGGCTGCCGTTCCAAAGGCCATCGCGGTTGCGCAGGCCACCATGACTTCCCAGGGTACGGCGAAGGTCTTGAGAGTCCCATAGCTGACCAGGGCCATGGTGATGACCCCCATAGACTTCTGGGCATCGGCGGTGCCGTGGGAGAAGGCCATCAGGGCCGCCGATGCAACCTGCAGCCTGCGGAAGTTTTTGTTGAGGCCACTGGGGGCGCTGTTGCGGAAGATCCGGTAGAGAATCATCATGAAGATAAAGCCGACGGCGGTCCCCAGGATCGGGGAGAAAATCAATGCCATGATAATCTTCTTCAGCCCGGCCCACTTCAGGGCGGAGATGCCGGCATGGGCAATTACAGCCCCTGAGATGCCACCGATAATGGCGTGGGAAGAGGAGGAGGGCAGTCCGTAATACCAGGTGATCAGGTTCCAGATGATTGCTCCGGCAACACCCGCCAGCACGACCATCTGTGTCACATTGGAACCGTCCACAATCCCTTTGCCGATGGTCGTCGCAACCTTGGTGGAGATCATCGCGCCGGCAAAATTCAGCACTGCAGCCATTATGATGGCCGACCTGACCGAAAGGGCGCGGGTAGAGATACAGGTGGCGATGGCATTGGCGGTATCGTGAAAGCCGTTGATGTAGTCAAAAACAAGTGCTGCCAGGATCACCAGGCAGAGCATGATAAAAGCCGGATCAAGCATTCTTTACCACCACGCTTTCAAGGATGTTGGAGGCATCTTCGCACCTGTCGGTCGCCTTTTCCAGTGTTTCATAGATCTCCTTCCATTTGATCAGCTGAATCGGATCCTTCTCCTCATCAAAAAGCCGACTGATCGCTTCGCGCGAAACCCGGTCGGCTTCATTCTCCAGCGAGTTGATCTCCACGCAGGCCGCAAAGATCTGCTCGTTGGTCTTCTTGCCGAGCATCGCTACCGCCTTGTCAACCGCATAGCACGACTGCAGGATGATGAAGCCGAGCGATTTGGCTTCGGGGGGGATGACTTCGACATTGTACATGATGATCCGCTGGGCGGAAGCGTCAATCAGATCAAGGATATCGTCCAGCTTGGACGCCAGAGCGTAGATATCTTCGGGATCCAGGGGCGTGACAAAGGTTTTGTGCAGTGTCTGGATGATTTCATGGGTGATCGAATCACCCTTGTGCTCCACATCCTTGATCCTGCGCTGGCTTTCGGCGGGACTCTCGAAATTGTCGAGCATATCCTTGAGAAGCTTGGCGCCGTCGATAATGTTTTCCGTCATATTTTTGAAAAGACTGAAGAATTTTTCTTCCTTGGGTATAAGTCCAAACATGGGTACGCCTCCGTAGATTTATCGTGCTGACAGCATTTAAAAAACTTTTTATCAGTAGCATATTTTTAGCTTCGTTCACAGCCTAAATTTGCCCATGCCCGCCATTAATGAAGCAACATGGATTGCCTTTGCTGACCAGTTGCAGTATCCTGCCTTTTTCAATCCGGAAGGAGTATGACATGAATCTGTTCCACGCCGCCGTTCTCGGCGCCCTGCAAGGCTTTACCGAGGTGCTGCCGATCAGCAGTTCGGCACACCTGATTCTGGTTCCCTGGCTGCTGAAATGGCCCGAATCAGGCCTGACTTTTGACGTTGCGCTGCACCTGGGAACCTTTCTGGCACTGTCACTATACTTCCGGCGCGACATCATCGAACTGGTCCTCTCTTTCTTTGATGCCGTGGCGGCGCGCAGGCTGAACACTCCCGCCCGGAGATTGCCGTTTCTGATCATCGCCGCCACCGTCCCGGCCGCCGTCGTCGGCAAGCTGTTTGAAGACCGGATTGAAGCGGTCTTCCGCTCCAATCCGCTGCTGATCTCCTCCATCCTGATCCTGTTCGGACTTATTCTGGGGCTGACCGATTACTTTGGCAGCAAACGCCTGGCTCTGGATGAGATCAAGCCGGCAGGGGCGTTGACGATCGGCCTGATGCAGTGTCTGGCGCTGATTCCGGGCGTTTCCCGCTCCGGCATTACGATCACCGCCGCCCTGATGCTCGGTTTTACCCGCGAGAGCGCCGCCCGGTTTTCATTCCTGATATCGCTGCCGATTGTGGCCGGAGCGGCCCTGCTTAAAACCGTGCACCTGTTCAAACATGGCATTCCGGCTGGTGAAGGTCTGCCAATGCTGGTCGGGATCGCCTTCGCTGCAATAACCGGCTATATCAGCGTCGCCTTCCTGCTCCGTTTTGTGCAGAAACAGAGCCTTGCCCCGTTTGTCTGGTACCGGGTCGTCGTGGGGGGCGGGCTGATTATCGCCATTTTGTCGGGCTTCAAGGGATAGGGGGGATTATGGCTGGTGGCATCAAGGAGTGGCCCGAAGACGAGCGCCCGCGCGAAAAGATGCTCAAGCGGGGTGCCGCAACTCTCTCTGACGCCGAATTATTGGCGCTGATCATCAGAAGTGGTGACCCGGGCTCCCGACAGAGCGCCATCGATCTGGGACGCGGGTTGATCACGCACTTCAGCGGCAACCTGCGGGAACTGGGGGGCGCCGATCTCGGCGAGCTCTGTGTCATCAAGGGGGTTGGCCTGGCCAAGGCGACCAGCATCAAGGCGGCCTTCACCCTGGCTTCACGTTTTCAGGCCAGGAAGCTGGAACGACTCGACCGCTTCACCTCCCCGCAGCAGGTCTTCGACTATTTTCACCACGAGTTCCGCGACAGCCGCAAGGAATATTTTCTGGTCCTGCTGCTGGACGGCAAAAACCGCATCATCAGGCGGGTGCAAATTTCGGAGGGGAGCCTCAACCAGAGCATCGTCCATCCCCGGGAGGTCTTCTCCCCGGCGGTGAAGGAGTCGGCCGCCGCCGTGATCCTGCTGCACAATCACCCCACCGGCGACCCGGCCCCCAGCAGTGAGGATATCGCCATCACGCGCCGCCTGAAGGAGGCGGGAGAGATCATGGGGATCAAGGTTCTTGATCACATCATTGTGGGGGATGGGGAGTACCTGAGTTTCGTGGAGCGGGGTCTGCTGTAGGAAAATCCGTTGTCTCCCGTTGGCGGGCGGTTTTAAGAGCCTTGCGCCGGCGCCGTCCGCCAAGAAACGTCTCTTCGACGACGATCGCGACAAAACAGACCACGAACAGCGCAAAAATGATTCCTAAGGCAACGCGCATGTTTCCTCTCGCAGCGGCAAACAACTCCGGACCATTTACCGTGCTCATAGAAGGAGATATGCCTCGTCCGCCGCCCGCTCCGCCGCCGCCACACAGTCATTCAGTCCGATGCCGCGATAGGAATTGCCGGTCAGGATCAGTCCCGGATGATTGCATAGCAGATCTTCCACCCCCTGCAGCCGCGCGCCGTGTCCGACGGTGTACTGTGGGATGGCCTGCGGATGGCGGAATATCCTGACAAACTCCGGCGAGGCATCTATTCCCATCGCCACCGCCAGATCATCCCTGACCCGGGCCACAACTTCATCATCGCTCAAATTGACGTAGTGCGGAAAGCAGGCTCCCCCCATCATGCTGCGGAGCAGCACTTTTCCCTCCGGAGCCCGGTTCTCGAACATGCTCGAATCCCACAGGGTGCCGAGCGTATTGCGCCCCTCCTTCTTCGGGATCAGATAGCCGAACCCGTCCAGGTCGCGGCGGATCTGTGCGCGGTCGTAGCCGAAGCAGACCACCGTCATGCTGGCATAGGGAATCTGCTGCAGTATCCCGGAGATGCCGCCGTCCAGACGTGCCAGCATCTCCGCGACCGCAAAGGCGGGTGACGCCACGATTACACCGTCGGCCTCATATTCCCCCCCGTCGCCGCAGGTTACCCGGTAGGGGACGCTCGCCCCTTTCATTACGGAGGTGACGGTTACGCCGGGTCTGACAATCCCGCCCAGCGAAGTCGCCAGCGCATCGGAAAGATACTGGATCCCCTCGCGGAACGATGTCAGAACCCCTCCCGGGCCGGCTGCGCTGGAAACGACCTTTCCGGCGGCCTGATCCCGCTTTTTCTTTTTGGCCAGCATGATCATCGCCCGGATCAGTCCGCCGTATTCCCGCTCCAGTTCGGCGATGCGCGGGAAACAGGATGCCAGCGACATGGTCTCCGGGTCGCCGGCGAAGATGCCGGACACCATCGGCGCGATCAGCTTGTCGAGCGCCTCCTGCCCCAGGCGGCGACGGCCGAAGGCGGCCAGGGTTTCGTCCACGCCGGCGGGCGCCGACGCAATAAAAGGGGTCGGCTCCAGCGCCAGCCTCAGCTTGCCCGGCCAGGAGATCAGGCGGCTCTTAAGGAAAGCCGGTCCGCCGTCCGGCAACTGGTGCAGCTCACCGCCGGAAAAGATGAAGCGCTTGCGGGCGTTGTCGTTGCTGCGGTGCAGGTTGCCCTCCACCCCGAGCGCCCTGCAGAGGTCAAGCGTCTGCGGCTTGCTGTCCAGAAAACCGTTCGGCCCCCATTCGCAGGTGTAGCCGTCGGCCTTGATGCTCCGGATCTTCCCCCCCGGCCGCTCTTCCTTCTCCAGCAGGGTAATGT
>JBAQPK010000392.1:0-5443 GCA_049305715.1 Desulfuromonadaceae bacterium
TTAATGAAGTCTGTGTCAAGTGTCACGACGCTGAAGGTACTACTGTATTGACAGCTGACAACTTCAAAGCTGTCTTCATCGAAGAGCAGGGAGCGGTATTTCAGGATGCGCTGAATCTGGCTCTTGCTACTCTGAAGAGCAAGTACAACATCAGCTATAATCAGGCTGCATATCCGTATTTCTACGACGACAGCTTGCTGCCGACAGTTGGTGCTGTAAAAGACTGGACCCGCGGTGGTGCATTGACTGGTGCCGAAGCCAAGAAACTTATGGGCGCCTGCTTCAACATCAACCTCCTCAAGCGTGATCCGGCTGCTTTTGCCCACGCTCGTACCTATGCTCGTCGTCTGATCTATGACTCGATCGATTTCCTTGATGACAAGTCGATCAACATGTCGGTAGGTGCAACAGCAGTTGCCTATGACTCTGTCCTGTATGTCAAGGGAGCGTTAGCTACAGATGTTGCAACTACCGAAGCATACAAATATATTGCTGGTTACAACCGCACTAGCGGCGTATGGAATACGCTTGAGCGCCCGTAACACAGATGTAACGATTTAGTGCAGTATCTGCCCCGCCTCGAAAGAGGCGGGTTTTTTTTTAGTAGTTTGGGAAATATGACTCTGGTACCATCTGAACCACTGCGGGAAAATTGGCTTTTGCTATTGGGAATTGATACGGATGGACACAAGGCTAGGTAAAATCCGGACATTGACTGTCTCAATCGGTTTATCCGTTCTGGTGCACCTGCTTGTACTGGTTTCGCTGGGAAGGTTCGGGAGCTACACTTTTACCTCGCCGGTCAACCCTCTGCAGGCCGTACTGGTAGACGTGGCAAAGCCAGGAGATGATGCCGCTCCGGATGTTGATCCCGGCAGCCGGAAGACAAGCCCTGCTGACAGCGTTGCGGAAGATGCAGCTGATGGGATGGACCATGCCCGGGCACAGGGCGAGGAGGGTAGCACGCCCCTGACCGTGCCGGTAAAAGGTCCGGTCGAGCCGGAGACTGTTACACCTGAAGTAATCGGCACAGAAAAGATTGATAGTATCAGCCGGACCAGTGAGCCGGCAATAGCCCTGCTACCTGCTGCCTCACGGCATATTGCGTCAGCAGCTGCAATCCCCCCCCCGTTGAGACTCGCCGGCGAGTTTATGTCATCAAAAAGTGAGAAGCTCTCCTATCTGATCAGCCTGCTGGGCGTCCCGGTGGGAAGCGTGGAACTGGAAGCAAAAAACGAAAACGGCGAGATCTGGATAACCCTGAGAACCAAGACAAATACCGCCCTGTCAAGTATATACCCTGTCGATGATATCATGGAGACCAGACATATCGGCGGCAACTTCATCATTACCAAGATCAGGCAGCAGGAAGGCACTTTCAGCAGCGACGTCGGCTTTACTATCTTCCTGAGGGATAAACGCGTGTTCTGGATCGACCGCATTCGGAATCGAGTCTCGAATGAGACGATACCAAATAGCGAAGTTCTCGATACCCTGTCCTCATTCTATTACATCAGGAACCGGGCGTTACAGGTTGGCACAACTGAAATACTGCATATTTACGACGGCGATACCTACGCGCCTGTGCCGGTTGAGATTTTGCGCCAGGAGGAGGTCCGGCTTCGCAATTTCAAGAAGGTCGATAGCCTGCTGTTACGTCATGTCAAACAGAAAGGCGGGATTTTCAGGAGAACAGGAGATATGATGATCTGGCTCACCAGCGATGAAAATAAGGTGCCGGTGAAGGTTGAAACGACCACCCCGCTGGGAAAAGTGACCATCGAGCTGGTATCGGCTGAAACGCAACGCTTCGAAAATCCCGGAACACAAAGTAGTTCCCGCTGATGCCATATTCTGCTACAAATAACACCCTATGAAAAAGATCATCTACTACATAATTCTGGTCATCGTTGCCTATTTGGCCTATGTCGTCATTTCTCTCCTGTTGATGCCGCCGGTCACTGGCCTTGCGGACAAGAGGTTCTCTGCGACCATCCAGGTCAAGGATTGGCATGGTGACTACCACCCCTTCGCGGTCGGCCCCAGGAACCACTACTGGACCCCTTCCGGGCGGATCCCGTCCGAGATGAAGTGGGCGGTGGTTCTGGCGGAGGACTCCAACTTCTACAAACATGAAGGTTTTGATGTCAAAGCCATCAAGAACGCCATCAAGTACGATCTGGAGAAGAAAAGCCTGAAGCGGGGCGCCTCGACGATTACCCAGCAGACCGCCAAGAACCTGTTCCTGTCCCGCGAGAAGACGATCACCCGCAAGTTGAAGGAAATCTATCTGGCCTACCGGATGGAGCAGGAGCTGACCAAGGGGCGCATCATCGAGTTGTATTTGAACGTGGTCGAGCTGGGGCCGATGGTGTACGGCATCGGACACGGGGCACAGTATTATTTCGGCAAACCGGCGTCGGCATTGACGCCGCGGGAATGCGCCTTTCTTGCCGCCATGCTTCCCGGTCCGCGAGTGGCATACAACCCCTACAAGAATCTGGGCAAGGTGCTGAAACGCTCCGACATGATCCTGAGGCTGCTGCGCCAGAAGGGTGTTCTTGATGAAGGGGAGTATCAGGCTGCCATGGCAGAATCGCCCAATGTCGGCCGGATGCAGAAGAAGATTGACGAGGTGATCAGCACTCCGCCGGTCTTTACGTCGCCGTCATCGGCACGGAATGAAGCGGTCGAAAAGCCGGTGGGAGGTGAAGAAGAAAAGAAGGAAGAGCCTGCTGTTGCCGCACCGGACTCGCAATCGGGCGACACGGCTCCGATAAATCCACCTGAAAGTTCGAATGATAAAAATGACCCAAAAAACTGACCTTAAAAACCTGACTCTTCCCGCCCTTGAGCAATTCCTCCAGGGCCAGGGCAAAGAGCGATTCCGTGCCCTCCAGGTGTTCAAGTGGATCTACCAGCAGGACGCCCATTCCTTCGAGGAGATGACCAATATCTCCAAGGCACTGCGGTCGGAGCTGGCCGAAACCGCCTTCATCAGCAACCTGGAGCCGGAGGCGGTGGAGGAGGGGAGCGACGGAACGCGCAAGTATCTCTTCCCGCTGGCGGACGGAAACAGCGTCGAATCGGTGCTGATCCCGATCGAGGGCCGCAATACCCTCTGCATCTCGTCCCAGGTCGGCTGCGCCATGGCATGCGAGTTCTGTCTGACCGGCACCTTCAAGCTGACCCGCAACCTGACGACGGCCGAGATCGTCAATCAGATCATGGCTGTCAAGCGGGATCTGGTCCGCAATCCACCCGCCATGCAGGCTGACGGGGGGCGACTTGTTGAAAATGACGATGACGACGGTGATGACGGCAGCCCGGAATCGCCGGCTGCCATCCGCAATATCGTGCTGATGGGGATGGGTGAGCCTCTCCACAATCTGGATAACGTGATACCGGCGATTCAGATCATGATCGACGGCAATGGCCTGCAGCTGTCCAACCGGCGGGTAACAGTCTCCACCTGCGGGCTGGTGCCGGAGATGGGGCGGCTGGGGCGGGAGATCCCCAACGTCAACCTGGCGGTGTCGCTGAATGCCACGACCGACGAGCTGCGCAACCGGATCATGCCGGTGAACCGGAGCTATCCGCTCAAGGAGCTTTTGAAGGCGTGTAAAGAGTTTCCGCTGCCGGGACGACGCAAGGTGACTTTCGAATATGTGATGCTGGGGGAGGTAAATGATTCGCTGGATGATGCCAAGCGGCTGCTGAAGCTGATCAGCGATATCCCGAACAAGGTCAACCTGATCCCGTTCAACGAGCATGAGGGGTGCGGTTTCAAGGCGCCGACCCGTGCGGCTATCGACGCCTTCCATAAGTACCTGATCGACCGACACGTGACGGTCATCACGCGAGACAGCCGGGGTGGTGATATTTCTGCGGCGTGCGGCCAGTTGAAGGGGAAGCTGGAGAAGAAGTAGTGCTGCTGAAACCCGGGTGAATAATCCCGAAATGGTACTTATCTGCTTGTCTTCGCGAACTTCGCGACTTCGCGTGAGTAACTGCTTGATTGTGGATAATGAAAAGGCCCCTGGGGAATCCCCGGAGGCCTTTGTTGTTGAAAACGGAGAAACGCTTACGCCTGCGGGCGCCTCGAACGGTACTCGATCACCGGTTCGCGACGGGCTGCGGGTGCACTGCGTGGAGCGCTGCCGGCCGGTTTCGCCGATTTGCTCCATGGTTTTGCCTGGCTGTCGCGACCGCCGGCCGGCTTGCCGAAACGTCCCGCAGGACCGCCGGGGCCGCTTTTACGGGGGCCGCCGCTGCGTCCGGCAGGTTTTCTGATGGAGGTTTTCGGCTCCAGACCCTCGATATGTGATTCCGGAAGCTTCTTGCCGATGAAGCGCTCAATGCGCTCCAGGTAATTGCGCTCGCCGGCCGATGCAAAGGAGATGGCGATTCCGTTTGCTCCTGCGCGGCCGGTGCGGCCGATGCGGTGGACATAATCCTCGGCAAAGCGGGGGAGGTCGAAGTTGATGACGTGGCTGACGCCGCTTACATCGAGGCCGCGGGCGGCAACGTCGGTTGCCACCAGCAGGCGGATGCCGCCGCGACGCATACGGTCGATGGTTTTGTTGCGGGCCATCTGGGTCATATCGCCGTGCAGGGCTGCCGCCGGGAAACCGTTGCGGGACAGCTCGCGGGATAATTCGTCGGCATCGCGCTTGGTGGCGGAAAAGATGATGGCGCGGGTAAGCTCCACATCTCTGACCAGATGGTCAAGAAGCTCTTTTTTGTGGTTAAGGTTGTCGGTAACATGCAGCCGCTGCTCGATCAGCGCGTGGGATGAGGTGCTGACGGCCAGCTGGATCCGCTTCGGTTCGCGCATCATCTTCTCGGCCAGCCGTGCGATGTCGCCTTCCATGGTGGCGGTGAACATCAGGGTCTGGCGACCCGACGGGGTACGCTCGACGATCTTGTTGATATCTTCGCTGAAACCCATGTCGAGCATGCGGTCGGCTTCATCCAGAACCAGCATTTCCAGGCGGTCGAGACGGATGCTGCCACGCTCGATGTGGTCTACGAGGCGGCCGGGAGTGGCGACGATGATGTCAACCGGTGCGGAAAGCAGGCGGAGCTGCTCGCGATAGGGCATGCCTCCCAGCAGTGTGCCGCAGCGGGGACGGATACCGCGACCGTAGTTGCGGGCCGACTCCATGACCTGGCCGGCCAGCTCGCGGGTCGGCGCCAGGACGAGAACGCGCGGACCTTTGCCGGGGAGTGTCGATTTCTTTGTCAGGAGCTCAAGGGCCGGCAGCACGAAGGCGGCGGTCTTGCCGGTGCCGGTCTGGGCGGTGGCGATCAGGTCGTGGCCTGCCAATACGATCGGTATTGATTGTTCCTGAATGGGGGTTGGGGTTGTGTAGCCGCAGGCGGTAATCGCCTGGAGGATGGCCGGATTAAGGCCCAGTTCTTCAAATGTCATGTTGATTCC